>NZ_JBAMDI010000170.1:0-20007 GCF_036961695.1 Pseudomonas sp. CGJS7
GTAGGCGCGGGTTTACCCGCGAATACGGTGGCGGCGGCAACGGTGAGCGGCGGGTGGAAATTGGCCAGCAGGGCCGGCCCTTTCGCGGGTGAACCCGCTCCTACAACGGCCTGGGACCAACCGCCGATGCCTGTGTAGGCGCGGGTTTACCCGCAAATACGGTGGCGGCGGCAACGGTGAACGGCGGATGGAAATTGGTCAGCAGGGCCGGCCCTTTCGCGGGTGAACCCGCTCCTACAACGGCCTGTGACCAACCGCCGATGCGTGTGTAGGAGCGGGTTTACCCGCGAAAGGGCCGGGCCTGCTGTCAGTGCAGCTCGAAGGTATCGGCATCCAGATTGGCCGGGAACTTGGCCCGGTACGCCGCCAGTTCCGCCGCGCTCAGTACTGCAGTGAACACACCGTCCGCCTCCCCGGCACTGAGCAGGCTCTCGCCCTGGAAATCCAGCACCTGGCTGTCACCAGAGTAAGCAAAGCCTTTACCGTCCGTGCCCACCCGGTTCACCGCCGCCACATAGCACAGGTTCTCGATCCCCCGCGCCGGTAGCAGGCGGTTCCAGTGCTGGCGACGCGCGGCCGGCCAGTTGGCGGTGTACAGCAGTAGGTCAGTGTCCTGGGCGTCACGGCTCCAAACCGGGAAGCGCAGGTCGTAGCAGATCAGCGGGCGAATGCGCCAGCCCTTGAGCTCGAACTGCACCTGCCGCTCGCCTGGGGTGTAATGTTTGTGCTCACCGGCCATGCGGAACAGGTGGCGCTTGTCGTAGTGCAGAATCTCGCCGTCCGGCCGCGCCCACAACAGGCGGTTGCGGTGGCTGCCATCGGCGGCCTGGATGATCACACTGCCGGTAATCACCGCATTGTGCTTCTTGGCCTGCGCCTTCAGCCATTTGTAGGTCGGACCGTTCTCCGGTTCGCACAGGCTTTCCGATTGCATCGAAAAACCGGTGGTAAACATTTCCGGCAGGATTACCAGGTCAACCTCGCCCACCTGCTCCAGCAGCACCTCGAAGTGCGCGTAGTTGGCCTCACGGTCGTGCCAGGCCAAGGTGGTTTGCACCAGGGCGACTTTCAGGTTCGGCAGTGTACTCAGATCGCGCATAGTCTTTCCGCTGCCTGACGCAGCGTCTCCTCTCGTTTGGCAAAGCACAGGCGTACCAGGCGTTGCTCGGGGATGGGTTGCTGGTAGAACACCGATACCGGGATGGTCGCCACGCCGTGCTCACGCGTCAGCCACAGCGACATGTCGACATCGTTCAGGTCCGGACGGATTTGCGAATAGTCCACCAGCTGGAAATAAGTGCCCGTCGTGCGGGTAAAGTTGAAACGCGAGCCGTCCAGCAAACCGCAGAACAGGTCGCGCTTGGCCTGGTAAAAGGCCGGCAACTCATCAATATGCTCGGGGTGCCCGGCCATGAAGTCGGCCAAGGCACACTGCAGCGGCGTCACGCCACAGAAGTTGACGTACTGGTGCACTTTGCGCAGCTCGGCGCTCAAGGCTGGCGGTGCGATCACGTAACCGGTCTTCCAGCCGGTAACGTGGTACGTCTTGCCGAAGGAACTGACCACGAAGGCACGTGAGTACAACTGCTCATGGGCCAGCACACTGGCGTGGCGTACGCCGTCGTAGACCAGGTGCTCGTACACTTCATCGCTGACCAGGTAGATATCGCGGTCGGCAATAAGTGCGGCCAACTGGTCGAGGTCCTCGCGGGTGATCAACGCGCCGCTGGGGTTGTGTGGCGAGTTGAGGATGACCACGCGCGTGCGCGGGCTCAAGGCATCACTGAATTTCTGCCAGTCGATACGGAAGTCGCCGTCGCTCAACTGCACATGCACACAGCGACCACCGGCCAGCTCCACGGACGGCTCGTAACTGTCGTAGCAGGGGTCGAAGACGATCACTTCATCACCGGCATGCACCACCGCCTGGATGGCACAGAAAATAGCCTCGGTGGCGCCGGGGGTGATAGTCACTTCCTGATCGGCATCCACCCTTGCCCCATACAACCGCTCGACCTTGGCCGCCACCTGCTGGCGCAGGGCCGGCAGGCCGGTCATGGGCGAATACTGGTTATGCCCGGCAGCCACGTGCCGGCCCACTGCATCGAGCAGGGCCTGCGGGCCATTGAAGTCAGGAAAGCCCTGGGACAGGTTGAGCGCGCCAGTCTGCACGGCGAGCTGGGACATGGTGGTGAAGATGGTCGTGCCGACATTCGGCAGTTTGCTGCGGATCATGGAGCCCTCTTTCCTGGGGTATATCCGGCACGGGGTGGAGTCCGAGCATAGCGGATCGAGCGGTCAGGAAAAAGGTTGAAACAATAGGGGGATTGCTCTGGATCAAAGGGCGTCTGTGGGGGCAGCCTTGCCCGCCCCCACATGGCGCTGCTTAGCGTTTGTCGCGACGCTTCTTCTCGGCCTTCTTGTGGTGCGACATCAGGCGGCGCTTCTTGTTGACCTGGCGATCGGTAAGGGTGTTCTTCTTACCCTCGTACGGGTTCTCACCCCCCTTGTACTCGATACGGATCGGCGTACCGACCAGCTTGAGCACCCGGCGATAGGTGTTTTCCAGGTAACGCGAGTACGACTTGGGAATGCTGTCGGTCTGGTTGCCGTGGATCACGATCAGTGGCGGGTTGGCACCACCGAGGTGGGCATAGCGCAGCTTGATGCGGCGACCGTTGACCATCGGCGGCTGGTGCTCGCTCACGGCATCTTCGAGGATCTGCGTCAGGCGGCTGGTCGGCCAGCGGGTGACCGCGGACTGGAACGCAGCCTGTACCGACTTGTACAAGTTGCCCACGCCCGTGCCATGCAGCGCGGAAATGAAGTGGATGTCGGCAAAGTCGACGAAGAACAGCCGGCGCTCCAGCTCGGTCTTCACGTAGGCGCGCTCACCCGGCTCCATGCCATCCCACTTGTTCAGGGCAATGACGATGGCGCGACCGGCTTCAAGGGCGAAGCCCAGCAGGTTCAGGTCATGGTCGACCACACCTTCGCGGGCATCCATGACGAAGATGACGACGTTGGCATCCTTGATCGCCTGCAGCGTCTTCACCACCGAGAACTTCTCGACTTCCTCGTGGATCTTGCCACGCTTGCGCACACCGGCGGTGTCGATGAAGGTGTACTTCTCGCCATCGCGCTCGAACGGGATGTAGATACTGTCACGGGTGGTGCCCGGCTCGTCGTAGACCACCACACGCTCTTCGCCGAGCATGCGGTTGACCAGCGTAGACTTGCCAACGTTCGGGCGGCCGATGATGGCGATCTTGATGCCATCCTTCTCGCTTGGGCCAGGAATGCGCACGGCTTCCTCACCTTCAGCGACGTCCTGTTCGAGGGCTTCTTCTTCGGCATCACGCGGCAGGTGACCGAGCACGGCCTCCATCAAGGCGTTGATACCACGGCCCTGGGAGCCCGCCACCGGAATGGCGTTGCCCATGCCCATTGGCGAGAATTCGGCGCGGGCAACGTCGGGGTCGATGTTGTCGATCTTGTTGGCAACCAGGATCGCCGCCTTGTTCCGCTTGCGCAGGTGCTCGGCGATCATCTGGTCTGCTGCAGTCATGCCCGCACGGGCATCAACCAGGAACAGCACATAGTCGGCTTCTTCAATGGCCATGAGCGACTGCTCGGCCATTTTCTCGTCCATGCCCACTTCGTCACCGGTGATACCACCGGTGTCGATCAGGATGAAGGAACGACCCTGCCAGCTGGCATCACCATACTGGCGGTCACGGGTCAGGCCCGACAGGTCACCGACGATGGCATCGCGGGTCTTGGTCAGGCGGTTGAACATGGTGGATTTGCCGACGTTCGGGCGGCCCACCAGGGCAATTACGGGAACCATCGGCTCTCCACTCTCGAATTCTTGAAAATGCAAAGGCCGCTGCAAGGCAGCGGCCGGAGTTTGGGCGGCGTGTCCTACGCCGCGGCTTGAAGCCCGCCAAGGCTTCAAGCATAGCTTCAGCGGATGGTCAGTGCCTCGAGCTTGCCGCTGTTGCCGAAGACATAGATGGTGTCGCCGACCACAAGTGGGCGGGCGCGCAGGCCATCGCTGTCGATACGCTCACGGCCGACGAAGCGGCCATCCACCTGGCTCAGCAGGTGCAGGTAACCTTCAAAGTCACCCACAGCCACGTAGCTGCTGAACACTTCAGGGGCGGTCAACTGGCGGCGAGCCATGCTGTCGTTGCTCCACAGGGCACTGGAAGAGCGCTCATCCACACCTTCCACGGTACCCGAGGCTTCGCTGACGTAGACGTTACCGAAGCCCTGAGCGACACCCACATAGCTGGAAGCATCGCGCTGCCACAGCTCGCGGCCGCTTTCCAGCTCCAGGCCCGCTACACGGCCCTGGTAGGTGCTGACGTACAGGGTACCACCAGACAGCAACAAGCCGCCGTCGATATCAACCACACGGTCCAGCTCGGAACGGCCCTTCGGGATGGCCACGCGGCTCTCCCACACCGGCACACCGTTGTTGATGTCAACCGCGACCACTTTGCCGGTGGACAGGCCGGCAACCGCCAGGCGGTTGGTGGCGATCGGCGCACCGGTACCACGCAGCGTCAGCACGGCCGGGGAGTTTTCGTAGATCCAACGGCGGTCGCCAGTGGCGGCATCCAGGCCGATCAGGCGGTCGTCCTGGGTCTGCACCACCACCACGTCACCGTTGTTGGCAGGTGGGGCCAGCACTTCGCTGGTCACGCGCGAGCGCCAACGCTCCTCACCGGTACTGGAGTCCAGGGCAATGACTTCACCCTTGAGGGTACCGAGCATGACCAGGCCATAGCCTACGCCAACTGCACCGGAAACCTGCAGCTCCAGGTCCTTCTTCCACACCACGTCGCCGGTGATGCGGTCGAGGGCGAAGACTTCGCCGTTGACGTCGGAAGCGTAGATACGGTCGTTCTCGATGGCCGGTACCAGGGTGTTGTAGGTTTCACCCTGGCCGTCACCGATCGAACGGCTCCACTGCTTCTTCAGCACCACTTCCTCGGTGAACTTGGTCAGCTCGGCCGGGGGCAGTTCCTTCTTGCTGTTGCTGCTGCAACCTGCGGCCAGTACGGCCAGGGTCAGCACTGCTGCATGTTTCCAACCGATCACTTACGCGTCCCCTTTAGCCAGGTCATCCAGCTTCAATTGCAGGCCACCGACCGCCGCGTCATCGGACAGCGCAGCCTTGGCTTTTTCGTAAGCGCTGTGCGCGTCGTTGGTGCGACCCAGCTGCACCAGCAGGTCACCCTTCAACTCTTCACGGCTGGCCAGGAAGGCTTTGTCGGCGTCGCCGTCGAGCAGCTTGAGCGCATCCTCGGCCTTGTTCTGGGCTGCCAGTACGCGCGCCAGACGCTGACGCGAAATCTCGCCCAAGGTAACGTCGGCCGGTTTGTCCAGCACGCTTTTCAGCTCGGCTGCGGCGTCATCGAGCTTGCCGCTGTCGACCGCGACCTTGGCCACGAACAGGCTGCCGTACTGGGCGTAAGCGGTGCCGCCAAACTCGCTCTTGAGCTTGCCGGCCAGTTCCGCGACCTTGGTGGCGTCCGGCTGGCCGGTCGGTGTCAGGCTGGTTTCAATCAGCGCCTGATACAACTGCGAGGCACCTTGCGACTGGTTGGTCTGGTACTTGTGCCAGGTATTCCAGCCCAACACCACCACGCCAGCCAGCAGTGCACCGGTCAGCAGCGGCTTGCCGTTGCGGTTCCACCAGTCCTTGACGCCTGCCAGGTCATCATCATCGGTACTCGACACCCCAATACTCCTTTTCGCCTATTCGCTTGTTGAACCGCGTTACGCTTGCGCGATCGCGGTTTCCAGGTGCTCTGCAAGAGCATCCCAGGCAATGTTCTGTTGTTCACCCTGGCCACGCAGGGGCTTCAAGCCGATTTCTTGCTTGGCCAGCTCGTCGTCGCCGAGGATCAGGGCGAACAGTGCACCGCTCTTGTCGGCTTTCTTGAACTGGCTCTTGAAGCTGCCACCACCGGCGTTGACTGCCAGGCGCAGGCCCGGCAAGCGGTCGCGCAGGCCTTCGGACAGGCGCAGGCCAGCCAGCTCCGCCTGTTCGCCAAAGGCGCACAGGTAAACGTCGATCTGGCGGCTGATGGACTCCGGCACCTTGCCCAGGGTTTCCAACAGCAGGATCAGGCGCTCGATGCCCATGGCGAAACCAACGCCAGTGGTCGGCTTGCCACCCATCTGTTCGACCAGGCCGTCGTAACGGCCACCCGCGCACACCGTGCCCTGGGCACCGAGCTTGTCGGTTACCCACTCGAACACGGTCTTGCTGTAGTAGTCCAGGCCGCGTACCAGCTTGGTGTTGATCACGAACGGAATACCGGCAGCGTCCAGGCGGGCCTTGAGGCCTTCGAAGTGCACACGCGACTCTTCGTCCAGGTAGTCTTCCAGCTTCGGCGCCCCAACCAGCACCGCCTGGGTGTTCTGGTCCTTGCTGTCGAGGATGCGCAACGGGTTGCTCTTCAGGCGGCGCTGGCTGTCTTCGTCCAGTTGCTCCAGGCGCGCCGAGAGGAACTCGACCAGCGCGTCACGGTAGCGTGCGCGGGCTTCACTGGTGCCCAGGCTGTTGAGCTCCAGCGTGACCGCGTCCTGGATGCCCAGCAGGCCCCACAGGCGCCAGGTCAGCATGATCAGCTCGGCATCGATGTCCGGGCCGTCCAGGTTGAACACTTCCACGCCAATCTGGTGGAACTGGCGGTAGCGGCCCTTCTGTGGGCGCTCGTGGCGGAACATCTGGCCGATGTACCACAGCTTCTGCACCTGACCGTTGCCGGTGATGCCGTGCTCGAGCACCGCTCGCACGCAGGCCGCAGTGCCTTCAGGGCGCAGGGTCAGCGAATCGCCGTTGCGGTCCTCGAAGGTGTACATCTCTTTTTCGACGATGTCGGTCACTTCACCGATCGAGCGTTTGAACAGCTCGGTGAACTCGACGATCGGCGTGCGGATCTGGCTGTACCCGTAGGTGTCCAGCAGCCCGGCCACTGTGCCTTCGAAGTAGCGCCACAGCGGCGACTGTTCTGGCAGGATGTCGTTCATGCCACGGATGGCTTGCAGCGATTTGCTCACGAAAAGTCCTTACGAATTCTGTGTGTCAGCCACGAGCGATCAACGCCGCGTCGGCCTCGGCCTTTTCGGCCGCTTTCTGGCGGATGAGTTTTTCAAGCTCATCGACCAGGTTGTCATTGGTCAGCTTCTGCGCCGGCTTGCCGTCGATGTAGATTAGGTTCGGCGTACCGCCGGTCAGGCCTACATGGGCTTCCTTGGCTTCACCCGGGCCGTTGACCACGCAACCGATCACCGCCACATCCAGCGGCACCAGCAGGTCTTCCAGACGCCCTTCCAGCTCGTTCATGGTCTTGACCACATCGAAATTCTGCCGCGAGCAGCTCGGGCAGGCGATGAAGTTGATGCCACGCGAGCGCAGATGCAGCGACTTGAGGATGTCGTAGCCGACTTTCACTTCTTCGACCGGGTCGGCCGCCAGCGAGATGCGGATGGTATCGCCAATACCTTCGGCCAGCAGCATACCGAGGCCGACGGCGGACTTCACGGTGCCCGAACGCAGGCCACCGGCTTCAGTGATGCCCAGGTGCAGCGGTTGCACGATCTGCTTGGCCAGCAGACGGTAGGCTTCGACAGCCATGAACACGTCCGAGGCCTTGACGCTGACCTTGAAGTCCTGGAAATCCAGGCGGTCGAGATGCTCGACGTGGCGCAGGGCCGACTCGACCAGCGCGGCCGGGGTCGGTTCGCCGTACTTCTTCTGCAGGTCTTTCTCCAGCGAACCGGCGTTGACCCCGATACGAATCGGAATGCCGCGGTCGCGGGCGGCATCGACCACCGCGCGCACGCGGTCTTCACGGCCGATGTTGCCCGGGTTGATCCGCAGGCAATCAACGCCCAGTTCGGCAACACGCAGGGCGATCTTGTAGTCGAAATGGATGTCGGCGACCAGCGGCACGCTGACCCGTTGCTTGATCTTGCCAAACGCTTCGGCCGCGTCCATGTCCGGCACCGAGACCCGCACGATGTCCACGCCGGCGTCGACCAGACGCTGGATTTGCGCCACGGTAGCAGCGACATCGTTGGTGTCGGTGTTGGTCATGCTCTGCACCGCGATGGGCGCATCACCACCCACCGGCACATTGCCAACCCAGATTTTGCGGGATTCGCGACGTTTGATCGGAGATTCGCCGTGCATGACTTACTGTCCCAACTTCAGGCGAGCAGTCTCGCCACTGGTGAACGGGGCAACATCGACGGCCTGGCCGTTGTAGCTGACCTGGGCGCCCCGGGCAAAGCCCAGGCGTACCGCGAATGGCGGCTTGCCGGTCAGCTCGAGGTTGTCCCCCTTGCGCTTGATGGCGCTGAACAGCACCTTGCCGTTGCCGTCGCTGACCTGGGTCCAGCAATCAGCGGTGAACTGGATGGCGACCTTGGCGCTGCCTGCTGGCACCGCGGCAGGCTCGACGGCCGCCACGGCCGGTGCAGGTGCAGGTGCTGGTGCCGGCGCAGCAGTGGCCTGTACCGGAGGAGTAACCGGTGCAGGCGAAGCAGCAGGTGCGGTTTGCACAGGCGCTTGTTGTGCTGGAGCAGGCGCTGTGGCAATGACTGCCTCAGAGGTTACCGGCGCCTGTTCAGCGGCAGCAGGCTGCTCGGCAGCGCCCTGCTCCAGCGCCAGCGGCGCGCTTTCAGGTTGCTGTCCAGCGGAAACGGCCTGGTCTTCAGGCTCATCGAGCGGGTGAATCTGTGTGGTGCCGTCGGCGCTTTCGACCTCGACGTGCTCCAGGGCAATCTTCGCCAGCTCCTTGCCCCGCAGGCTGCCCTGGTCCTGCCACCAGAAAAAGCCACCACCGACCACAGCCACCAGCAACAGCAGGCTGACGCCGCGCAGGATGTTGTGCGACAACCGCACAGGCTCTTCGATACGGCCCAGCGAATGCACGTCGCTGCCTTTGGCGTGGGTACCGGTGTAGCGGTCGAAGGCATCTACCAGGGCGGCTTGATCGAGGTCCATCAGCTTGGCGTAGGCGCGAATGTAGCCACGAGCGAAAGTATGCCCGGGCAGCTTGTCGAAGGCGCCGGTTTCCACGTGGTTCAACGAACTGACAGTGAGGTTGAGCTTGCGGGCCACCTCGGCTTGAGACCAGTCCCGTTTCTCACGGGCCAGGCGCAAAAGCTCACCGGGGTTCTGGCCAGGCGCTACTGCTACTTCGGGATGCGCGGCGTTCATCGTTGCTCCGACAGGTATTGCTGATATTCCGGCGTACCGGGATAAAGTCGTTGTAATTGCTGGCCCAATTCGGCCAGTGTGCCCTGCTCGTCGAACACCCTGGCAAGGCGGCTGCCCAGCAGCAGGCTACGGGCGTCGTGGTCGCTCAACTGGCTGAAACGATCGTAGTAGTCCCGGGCCGGCACATAATGCCTGTTTTCGTAGGACAACTCAGCCATTTCCAGCAACGCTTTTGGTTGCCGCTGGTTGAGTTGTAACGCTTTCAACAGATACGCGTGCGCCTGATCGCGGCGTTCGAGCTTCAGGGCGGTCAGGCCCAGATTCTCGTACACGCGTGAGCGCTCAGGATACAGGGTATCGGCACTGGCCAGGCGAAACATCTGCTTGGCCTCGGCAAATCGCCCCTGAGCATAAAGGAAACTGCCGTAATTGTTGCGAATTCGCGTGTCACCGCGGCTTATCTGCAAGGCCTTGCGAAAATGTGCTTCGGCCAACGCCGGCTCGCCTTGGGCTTGAAACACTACCGCCAGGGCGGCGTGCGCGTCGACATCCTGGTCATCCAGCGCCAGGGCCTTTCCCAGCGGCGCCTTGGCCTGTTCGGTCAAACCTTGTTGCAAATAACCCAAGCCAAGCTGCACATAAGCCCGCCCTGCCTCCACCCTGCCCTGGCGGCTGGCCAAGGGGTCGCTCGCGCCGCCCGACACGCAGCCGGCCAGCAGCGAAAGCGCAAGGATCGACAGCGCGGCACGCAGGCTCATGGGCAAGGTACCTGTCAGTGGCTGGCGGCGCTGTCTGGCAGTTCGACGTCCGCAGAAAGCTGGCGAACAGCGATGTAGCGCTCACTGCGGCGAGTACGGTCATTGACCTGGCCGACCAGCTGGCCACAGGCAGCGTCGATGTCGTCGCCGCGCGTGGTACGGGTGGTGACGTTGAAGCCACCGTGGTGCAGCAGGTCCTGGAAGCGACGAATGGCGTTGTTGCTCGGTCGCTCGTAACCCGAATGCGGGAACGGGTTGAACGGGATCAGGTTGATCTTGCAGGGTACATCGCGCAACAGTTCGATCATCTGCGCGGCATGCTCGGGCTGGTCGTTGACGTCCTTGAGCAGGGTGTACTCGACGGTGAGCACGCGCTTGCCGCCCAAGGTGGACATGTAGCCCATGCACGATTCCAGCAGCATCTTCAGCGGGTACTTCTTGTTGATCGGTACCAGCTTGTTGCGCAGTTCGTCGTTCGGCGCATGCAGCGACAGGGCCAGCGACACGTCGATGTGCTTGGCGAGTTCGTCGATCATCGGCACCACGCCCGAGGTGGACAAGGTGACACGGCGCTTGGAAATGCCATAGCCAAGGTCATCCATCATGATTTTCATGGCGGCAATGACGTTGTCGAAGTTCAGCAAGGGCTCGCCCATGCCCATCATGACCACGTTGGTAATCGCGCGGTCGACTTTGGCAGGAACGGTCCCGAAGGATTTGTTGGCAAGCCACACCTGGCCGATCACTTCGGCGGCAGTGAGGTTGCTGTTGAAGCCTTGCTTGCCGGTGGAGCAGAAGCTGCAGTCCAGGGCACAGCCGGCTTGCGACGATACGCACAGGGTGCCGCGGTCGTCGGTTGGAATATAGACGGTCTCGACGCAGCTGCCGGAGGCAACGCGGATCACCCATTTACGGGTGCCGTCGGCGGAAATGTCTTCACTGACCACTTCCGGTGGGCGTATTTCGGCAACGGCCTCGAGCTTTTCGCGCAAGACCTTGCCTACGTTGGTCATGGCCGCAAAGTCGGACACGCCAAAATGGTGAATCCATTTCATCACCTGGCCGGCACGGAAGCGCTTCTCCCCAATAGAGTCGAAGAATTGTTCCATTTCCGGCTGGGTCAGACCCAACAGGTTGATTTTGCCAGTAGATGTCGTCATGGATTCACCCTCACCCGTAAGCTTTCGCTTAGCGAGTGGTTACCTCGGTAGCAGCGAAGAAGTAAGCGATTTCGCGAGCAGCAGCAGCTTCGGAGTCCGAACCGTGAACGGCGTTGGCGTCGATCGACTCGGCGAAGTCAGCGCGGATGGTGCCGGCAGCAGCTTCTTTAGGGTTGGTAGCACCCATCAGCTCACGGTTCTTGGCGATGGCGTTCTCGCCTTCCAGAACCTGGACAACGACCGGACCGGAAGTCATGAAGGCAACCAGGTCACCGAAGAAGCCGCGCTCGCTGTGCTCAGCGTAGAAGCCTTCGGCTTCGGCTTTGGACAGTTGCTTCATTTTCGAGGCAACGATTTTCAGGCCGGCTTCTTCGAAGCGAGTGGTGATCTTGCCGATGACGTTTTTGGCAACAGCGTCAGGCTTGATGATGGAGAAAGTACGTTGAACAGCCATGGAAAACTCCAGAATATGAGTGTTACGAAAAATTAAACCCGCGAATTATACGCGGGTTCCGGGGGATTGCCTAACCTGCAAGTGACGCTTAGTCGGCTTCGTCGATCCAGGCGGCCTGGATTGCCTCGAGCACTTTCTCACCGCCGCGTGACGGATCGTCGCTGAACTCTGGCAATGCCAGCACCCAGCTGTGCAGGTCCACGAAATTCACATAACGAGGATCGACCTCAGGCTTGCTTTCTGCAAGCTGGATTGCGATCTCAAGTACATCAACCCATTTCAGACTCATGTACAGGCCCTCAGTGCGGTGCTTCGGCAGCATGGTTGAGCGAATACTTGGGGATCTCGATGGTCAGGTCTTCGTCAGCGACGAAAACCTGGCAACCCAGGCGCGATTGCGCTTCCAGGCCCCAGGCTTTGTCCAGCATGTCTTCTTCCAGCTCGTCAGCCTCTTCGAGCGAATCGAAGCCCTTGCGCACGATGCAGTGGCAAGTGGTACAGGCCTTGACGCCGCCGCAGGCGCTTTCCATCTCGATGTGATGGTCGTGGGCCAGTTCCAGGATGTTGGTCCCGGGCTTGACCTCCACGGTCAGCCCCTCGGGGCAGAACTTCTCATGCGGCAGGAATGTCACCAGCGGCATCGATTACTCCTCGATCTCATTCAGGTTGCGCCCGGCCAGTGCGGCTTTGACCGTCGAATCAAGGCGACGGGCGGCAAATGCATCGGTCACCTGCGACAGACGCTTGGTCTGTTGCTCGATGGCTGCGCCATCGGTGCCGGCCAGCAAATCACGTAGTTCTTGCATCTGGAATTCGATGGCGTCGCGCTCATCACTGCTGAGCAGGCGATCGCCGTCGGCGTCCAGGGCGCCCTGTACCGCCTCGAGCAGCCGCTCGCCATCTACCTGATGCTCTCGCAGCTGGCGGGCGTGCTTGTCGGAACCGGCGTGTTCGAAGGAGTCCTTGAGCATGCGGGCGATTTCGCCGTCGGTCAGGCCGTAGGACGGCTTGACCTGAATGCTGGCTTCCACGCCCGAACCCAGCTCGCGGGCAGCGACGCTGAGCAGGCCATCGGCATCCACCTGGAAGGTGACGCGGATTTTTGCAGCACCGGCAACCATGGCTGGGATGCCGCGCAGCTCGAAGCGGGCCAGCGAACGGCAGTCACTGATCAGCTCGCGCTCGCCCTGCAGTACGTGGATCATCATGGCCGACTGGCCATCTTTGTACGTGGTGAACTCCTGAGCTCGGGCCACCGGAATGGTGGTGTTACGCGGGATCACCTTCTCCATCAGCCCGCCCATGGTTTCAAGACCAAGCGACAGCGGGATGACATCGAGCAGCAGCAGCTCGCCACCTTCGCGGCGGTTGCCGGCCAGGGTGTCGGCCTGGATGGCGGCACCAATGGCCACCACCTGGTCTGGGTCGATCGAGGTCAGCGGGGTGCGCCCGAACAGCGCGCCCACGGCCTCACGTACACGCGGCACGCGGGTCGAACCACCGACCATGACCACGGCGCTGACTTCTTCCAGCTCAACGCCACTGTCGCGCACGGCGCGGCGGCAAGCCTTCAGGCTGCGGGCAACCAGTGGTTCGATCATGGCTTCGAAGGCGCTGCGGGTCAGCTCACCGTGCCAGGCACCGTGACTGACGTTGACCACATCAGCGTCGGTCAGGGCTTCCTTGGCGGCGCAGGCGGTTTGCAGCAGCGCGCGCTGGGTAGCCGGGTCCAGATCGGACGACAAGCCAGCCTGCTCGATGATCCAGCCGGCAATAGCATGGTCGAAGTCGTCACCACCCAAGGCGGTATCACCGCCGGTGGCCAGCACTTCGAATACGCCAGCGGTCAGGCGCAGGATGGAAATATCGAAAGTACCGCCGCCCAGATCATAGATGGCTACCACGCCTTCGGCGTTCTGGTCCAGGCCGTAGGCTACGGCGGCCGCAGTCGGTTCGTTGAGCAGGCGCAGCACGTTCAGGCCGGCCAGACGCGCTGCGTCTTTGGTAGCCTGACGCTGGGCGTCATCGAAATAGGCCGGCACGGTGATCACCGCACCTACCAGCTCGCCACCCAAGGTGGCTTCGGCCCGTTCGCGCAACACCTTCAGGATGTCGGCAGACACTTCCACAGGGCTTTTCGGCCCCTGCACGGTGTCGATGAACGGCATGTGCGACTCACCACCCACAAAGCGGTATGGCAGTTGCTCGCCCAGCTGCTTGACGTCGGCCAGGCCGCGCCCCATCAGGCGCTTGACCGACAGCACGGTGTTCAACGGGTCGCTGGAGGCAGCATCACGCGCGGCCTGCCCCACTTCGTTGCGCCCTTCGAGGTAGCGCACCGCGGACGGCAGAATGACGTTACCCTGCGCGTCGGGCAGGGGCTCGCTACGGCCGCTGCGCAGTGCAGCGACCATTGAGTTGGTGGTACCCAGGTCGATTCCAACCGCCAGGCGGCGCTGGTGCGGCTGAGGGCTTTGACCGGGTTCGGCAATCTGCAGTAGGGCCATGCTTATCTGAATACCTTAGGTGCCATCACGGGCAGCACCGGGGTTAATCGTCGAGGCGCTCTTCCAGTTGGCGCACTTCTTGGGCGAGCTTGTCGAGGAACTGCATGCGGCGCATCAGGCGTTCAGCCTTGTCGCGCTCGCCCGGGGCATCCCAGCAGCCGGCAAAGTCCTCATTCAGCGTGTCCTGGGCGGCCTTCAGGCGCTTCTTGAACACGCCGACACCGTCAAGGTCGGCTTCATCCTGCAGTTCTTCGAGCTCTTCACGCCACTGCATCTGCTGCAGCAGGAAGTCAGGGTCGTGGACCGTAACCTCCTGGGGCACTTCGTGGCCGCTGATGGCCAGCAGGTAGCGCGCGCGACGCGGCGCACTGCGCAGCGTCTGGTAAGCGTCGTTGAGGGCCGCGGATTTTTCCAGCGCTATACGCTGCTCACGCTCGGAGGCGTCGGCAAAGCGATCAGGATGGACTTCGCGGGCCAGCTCGCGATAGCGAGTGGCCAGCTTGTCGAGATCCAGACGGAAGCTTGGCTGGAGGTCAAACAATGCGTAATGACAAGGAGTACCCACAGCCAGCCTCAAACGTTGAAGCTTTCGCCGCAGCCACACTCACCGCGCACGTTGGGGTTGTTGAACTTGAAGCCTTCGTTCAACCCTTCCTTGACGAAATCCAGTTCGGTGCCATCGAGGTAGACCAGGCTCTTGGGATCGATGATCACCTTGACGCCATGGTTTTCGAACACCTGGTCTTCGTCCGCCAGTTCGTCGACGAATTCCAGCACGTAGGCCAGACCCGAGCAACCGGTGGTGCGCACGCCCAGGCGAATGCCCTCACCTTTGCCGCGCCCGTCGAGGGAGCGGCGAATGTGGTTGGCGGCGGCTTCTGTCATGCTGATAGCCATCAGAACTCCTTACCTTGCAACAGGCGACTTAGATCAAGCCTTTCTTCTGCTTGTAGTCGCGTACGGCTGCCTTGATGGCATCTTCGGCGAGTACCGAGCAGTGAATCTTGACCGGCGGCAACGCCAGCTCTTCGGCCAGTTGGGTATTCTTGATGGTTTCGGCCTCGTCCAGGGTCTTGCCCTTCATCCACTCGGTGGCGAGGGAACTGGACGCGATGGCCGAACCGCAGCCGTAGGTCTTGAACTTGGCGTCTTCGATAACGCCCTGCTCGTTTACCTTGATCTGCAGGCGCATCACGTCACCGCAGGCCGGGGCGCCGACCATGCCGGTGCCGACATCCGGGTCTTCGGCATTCATCTTGCCGACGTTGCGCGGGTTTTCGTAGTGGTCGATGACCTTTTCACTGTATGCCATGGTGCAATTCCTTCCTCATCAGGGAGCCGCTCTTGCCGGCGACTGCTTAGTGGGCGGCCCACTCGATCTTGGAGATGTCAACGCCGTCTTTGTACATATCCCACAGCGGCGACAGCTCACGCAGTTTATTGACGGCCTCGCAGACTTTCTGCGCGGCGTAGTCGACTTCTTCTTCGGTGGTGAAACGGCCGAAGGAGAAGCGGATCGAGCTGTGCGCCAGCTCGTCGTTGCGGCCCAGAGCACGCAGTACGTAGGACGGCTCGAGCGACGCGGAGGTACAGGCCGAACCGGACGATACGGCGATGTCTTTCAGCGACATCAGCAGCGATTCGCCTTCGACGTAGTTGAAGCTCAGGTTCAGGTTGTGCGGTACACGCGCAGTCTGGCTGCCATTGACGTACAGCTCTTCAAGGTTCGAGACCTGCTTGAAGAAGCGGTCGCTCAGGGCCTTGATGCGTGCGTTTTCTGCAACCATTTCCTGCTTGGCAATGGCGAAGGCTTCGCCCATGCCGACGATCTGGTGGGTCGGCAGGGTGCCCGAACGCATGCCGCGCTCATGACCGCCGCCGTGAATGATGGCTTCAAGACGTACACGCGGCTTGCGGCTGACGTACAGCGCGCCGATGCCTTTCGGGCCGTAGACCTTGTGCGCCGAGAACGACATCAGGTCGACTTTCAGCTTTTGCAGGTCGATTTCGACCTTGCCAGCCGACTGGGCGGCGTCGACATGGAACAGTACGCCGCGCGAACGGGTCAGTTCACCGATGGCGGCAATGTCGTTGATCGAGCCGACTTCGTTGTTCACATGCATCAGCGAGACCAGGATGGTGTCGTCGCGCAGCACCGCTTCTACCATGGCCGGGGTGACGATGCCGTCTTCGCCTGGTTCCAGGTAAGTGACTTCAAAACCTTCGCGCTCCAGCTGGCGAGCGGTATCCAGGACCGCCTTGTGCTCGATCTTGGAGGTAATGATGTGCTTGCCCTTGGTCTGATAGAAGTGCGCGACACCTTTGAGCGCGAGGTTGTCGGACTCGGTGGCACCGCTGGTCCAGACGATTTCGCGCGGATCGGCGTTGATCAGCTCGGCAACCTGGCGACGACCGTTCTCCACCGCTTCCTCGGCCTTCCAGCCAAAGACGTGGGAGCGCGAGGCCGGGTTACCGAAGTTCCCGTCGACCAGCAGGCAGTCGGCCATCTTCTGGGCCACGCGTGGGTCGACCGGAGTGGTCGCGGAGTAATCAAGGTAGATCGGCAACTTCATTTGTCTCTCCTATCAGGCGGTGGCGTCGCTCGTCGTCCCAGGGGGTCAATCGACGGCAGACGTCTCAATCTTGTCCAGCTGGGCGGTTCGTCCTGCGACACGGCGCAGGTCCTGGCGCTGGGCGACTTCCTGCACATCACGGCGCTTGACGAGGTCGGCCAGGCTGATGCCGCTGAGGAATTCATGGATCTGCTGGCTGAGGTCGCACCACAGGTGGTGGGTCAGGCAGGTATCACCGGCATGGCAGTCACCGAGCCCCTGGCAACGGGTGGCGTCGACCGATTCGTTGACCGCGTCGATAACCTGGGCCACCTGGATGGTTTCCATGCCCCGCGACAGCTGGTAGCCACCGCCTGGACCGCGCACACTGGAAACCAGGCTGCTGCGGCGCAGCTTGGCGAACAGCTGCTCCAGATAAGAGAGGGAAATGCCCTGGCGCTCGGAAATATCGGCCAAAGACACCGGCCCATGCTTCGCGTGCAACGCCAGGTCGAGCATGGCGGTCACGGCGTATCGGCCTTTGGTAGTCAGTCGCATGGCTATTGGGTACCACGGGAGTTTCAGGATGTGTGCGAGTATGCGATTCCCGAGCATTTAAGTCAACTATTAGACCTACTGCTTTAGTCGGGATTGCATCAGGGAGGCGGGCGCGATTGTAGCAGACGAGGGGCGTGAGCACACGCCCCGCATGCCACCATGACTTCAGTGCGGCGCGATCAATGCGGCTGAGTGTCGCGCTGGGCCACCTGGGCAGCCTCGCTGAAGTCGTCCTCCGGCAAGGCCGGCAGTTCCTTGGCACAATAGTCACTGCCCATCTTGGTCAGCGCGCCACACATACCCTCCAACCGTTCGTCGACGGCCTGCAGGTGATCGAGCATCTGGCCGATGGCCCGCGCCACCGGGTCGGGCATGTCGCCACTGACACCATAGGCGTCGAAGCCGATCTTCTCGGCCATTGCCTTACGCTTGGCTTCGACTTCGGTGTCCTCGCTCTTGACGATGATCCGCCCCGGAATGCCTACCGCGGTAGCCCCGGCCGGCACTGCCTTGGTGACCACCGCATTAGAACCAATCTTGGCGCCGGCGCCGACGGTGAAAGGCCCCAGCACCTTGGCACCCGCCCCTACCACCACGCCGTTCTCCAAGGTGGGGTGGCGCTTGCCCTTGTTCCAGCTGGTGCCACCGAGCGTCACCCCCTGGTACAGGGTGACGTCATCGCCGATCTCGGCGGTTTCGCCAATGACGATGCCCATACCATGATCGATGAAAAAGCGCCGGCCAATGGTGGCGCCAGGGTGGATTTCGATACCGGTCAGCCAGCGACCGAAGTTCGATACCAGCCGGGCCAGCCATTTGAAATCACGCCTCCACAGGGCATTGCCCAGGCGGTGCAGCCAGATGGCATGCATGCCGGGGTAGCAGGTGAGCACCTCGAAGGCATTGCGTGCAGCCGGGTCACGGTGGAATACGCTTTGAATATCTTCACGCAGGCGTTCGAACATCTGTCAGTCCTTCCGTTTATGCGGTTCGCCCCGGACCACTTTCTGGGTCTCGGTGAGGATGCCGCGCAAAATGCTCATTTCCGAACGCTCGACCGCCACCCGCCCATACAGCCGGCGCAAGCGCGGCATCAGGTGCTTGGGCTTTTCGGGGTCGAGGAAGCCGATGCCCACCAGGGTTTTCTCCAGGTGGTCGTAGAACAGCTCCATTTCATCCATGGTCGCCAGCTCAGCGGCGTCAACCTTCTCGACTTTGCCCGGTGCTTCACCGGCAGCCAGCCAGGCCATGCGCACCTCGTAGGAGAGCACCTGCACGGCAGCAGCCAGGTTCAGCGAGCTGAAGTCGGGGTTGGAGGGAATGTGCACGTGGAAGTGACATCGCTGCAGTTCTTCGTTGGTCAGGCCGGCGTGCTCGCGCCCGAACACCAGGGCGATTTCCTCGCCGCCATTGGCATGCTCCACCGCCTTGGCACCGCATTCACGCGGGCCGATCAACGGCCAGGGAATGCTGCGCTCGCGGGCGCTGGTGCCCATCACCAGGTTGCAGCCGACCAGCGCCTGTTCGAGGCTGTCGACCACCTGGGCATTATCCAGCACATCGTCGGCGCCCGAAGCACGGGCACTGGCATCCACGGCGGGGAATTCTTTCGGCTGCACCAGCACCAGACGCGACAAGCCCATGTTTTTCATGGCACGTGCAGCGCCGCCGATGTTGCCGGGGTGGCTGGTATTGACCAGAACAACACGAATATTTTGCAGCAAGGTGTTGTGCTCACAGATGCAGGAATCAGGGCCTTCGATCTTACAGAACCGACAGACGTAACGCCATGAAAGCAAATGTGACACTTCTGCCGCCAAAGTTTTCTGCTAGAATGATCGGCTTTCTTCTTTAACATCTCCAGGTGACCCGCCCATGCAGCCTATGCTGAATATCGCCCTGCGCGCCGCTCGCAGCGCCAGTGAACTGATTTTCCGCTCCATCGAACGCCTGGATAGCATCAAGGTCGATGAGAAAGAGGCCAAGGACTACGTTTCCGAAGTCGATCGCGCCGCCGAGCAGAGCATCGTCAACGCACTGCGCAAGGCCTACCCGAACCACTCCATCCAGGGCGAGGAAACCGGCCTGCACGCGGGTAGCGGCGAAGAAGGCAAAGATTACCTGTGGATCATCGATCCGCTGGACGGCACCACCAACTTCCTGCGCGGTATCCCGCACTTCGCCGTCAGCATCGCCTGCAAATACCGCGGCCGCCTTGAGCACGCCGTGATCGTCGACCCGGTTCGCCAGGAAGAATTCACCGCCAGCCGTGGCCGTGGCGCCCAACTCAATGGCCGCCGCCTGCGCGTCAGCTCGCGCACAAGCCTGGAAGGCGCCCTGCTGGGCACCGGCTTCCCGTTCCGTGATGGCCAGATGGCGGACATGGACAACTACCTGGGCATGTTCCGCGCCTTGACCGGCCAGACCGCCGGCATCCGCCGCGCCGGCTCCGCCAGCCTGGACCTGGCCTACGTGGCTGCTGGCCGCTTCGACGCCTTCTGGGAGTCGGGCCTGTCCGAATGGGACATGGCAGCTGGCGTACTGCTGATCCAGGAAGCCGGTGGCTTGGTGAGTGACTTCAACGGTGGCCACGACTTCCTCGACAAAGGCCACATCGTTGCAGGCAACATCAAGTGCTTCAAGGCAGTACTGACTGCCATCCAGCCGCACCTGCCAGAAAGCATGAAGCGCTAAGCGCAGATTGCTGGCAAACAAAAAGCACCTCTCGAGGTGCTTTTTTTGTGCCTGGTGGTTTTGCGCGGCCTGTGCCG
>NZ_JBAMDI010000171.1:0-19975 GCF_036961695.1 Pseudomonas sp. CGJS7
CGAAACCGAAAGTTTCCGGCGGCTCAGCGTGCGCCGTACAGCAGCAACAAGCCCAACAGTGCCGCCATCACTACCGCGGCCAACAACAGCCACGGCATGCGCCGCACCGAAGACGGCAGCGCCGAGGGCGGTTGCGGCTTGGCTTCGTTGGCCGCCGCTTCCTGGGCCAGTTGCGCCTGCAGCGCGTCGGCCGCGCTGAACTGACGGGTCGGCGCTTCGATCACGAAGCGGTGCTGGCCGTCCAGCAGCAATTGGTCGCCGGGCTTGAGCAAGGCATGCCGCACCGGCTGGCCGTTGACCACGCTGCCGTCGACCGAACCGACGTCGCGCAGCACCACGCCGTCGGCGTGCGCCTCCAGCCGCGCGTGGCGGTCGGCGAAGGCCGGCTCGTTGATGCGGATGTCGCAATCGCCGGCGCGGCCGATCACCCGCGGTTGTTCCAGGGTGTAGCAACGCCCGTGGTGGATGCCGCCGACGCCGCGCACGACCATGCGCGAATCGGCCGGAATCTCCACCCCGAACGGCGGCGCCGATTCGGGCTTGTCGGCCACCAGCAACAGCTCGATGCCGTCGAGAAAAATCGCGTCGCCCGCGCGCAGCATCGCCATGCGCTTGACCGGCCGGCCGTTGACGTGCAGCCCGCGCAGGCCTTCGCGCACCTGCAGCCAGACGCCGCGGCGGTCGACGGTGAATTGCGCGACCGCGGCGGCCGGGTCTTCGACCAGGACGGTGCGGCCGGCGGCGTCGCGGCCAATGGCGTGCACGCCCGGCTTCAGCGCCAGGTCGCCATGTTCGCGGTTGGGGTATCGAAGTTTGAGGGCGCTCACTCGGCAGGAATCTAGCAGGTTGTGGATAGGGGCACATCTTCGGCGAAGCGCAAGGCCGCCCGGAACGAAGCGGCTAGGCGTGCGCGGCGCCTTTACTCGGCCCTCACTTTTCTGAATTTCCTGCTTGGATGCGCCCCGCCCTGGCCGCACAATAGCCGGCTCCAGGGAGAACCCAGACCATGTCCAGCATCGATATCCAGCACCCGCATTCGCTCGCCCCGGCCAAGGCCCGCAAGGCCGTCGAGGAAGTCGCGCAGAAGCTCGCCGAGCGTTTCGACGTCGAATACGGCTGGGTCGGCGACACCTTGAACTTCGCCCGCAGCGGCGTGGACGGCAAGATTTCGCTCAAGCCCAATCAACTGCACGTCACCGCGCAATTGGGTTTTCTGCTGGGCGCGCTGAAGGGGCCGATCGAGTCGGAAATCCGCCGGGTGCTGGAAGAACGCTTCAAGTAAGGCGGCGCCGCGGCGCGCCGAACGCAAGCAGGCAAGCATGACCCGAGCCAGGATGACCCAGCTGCAACAGGCCCTGGAGCACCAGGGCTGGCGGATCGAAGGCGAATTCGCGCCCGATGAGCTGCTGCATGTGGAACGCGAACGGATCGTGTGGGCCCTCGCCCACCCCGGCACCGGCGCCAGCGAACGCCTGGAATTCCAGTTGTTCGATCCGCTCGGGCGAGTCACCCAGCGGCTGGCCGATCTCTCCCACGTCGATGCCCGCGGCAAGGGCACGCGCCTGTATTTCAGCAAGATACGCAGCCCGCAATGGCGCGCGGAGCTGCGCGAGTTCGTGCGCGGGCTGTACTGAGCCGCTCAGCCGCGGTCGAGTTCGGGGAACGGGTCGGTCTCGCCGTCGAACAAACGCTCGGCGACTTCGCGTTCGTCCTGCTCGATCTCGGCGATGAACTCGCGGACATCGCCCAACTGCGCGAACGCGGCGAACCCACGCTCCAGAAACCCCTGCAATTCCGACAGCCCCGCCGCCTTGGCCGGGCCGCGCGAGAGCTTGAGCAGGGTCAGCACGCCGGGCATCCGCACCGCCTTGCCCAGGCCCAGGCCGACCCGGGAAATCAGCTCGATCTGGTGTTCGCGCAAACGCGGCAGGCCGCAGGCGCGGTAGGCCTGCGCGTACAGCACGCCGTCGAGTTTGCGCCGGCGCGGGGCGATTTCATGCAGGCGCTCGCTGAGCCGCAGGTCGAAGGCCTGGGTCAGCAGGCCCAGTTCGATCGCATCGGCGACCGTGCTCAACAGCGCCCCGGGCAGCAGTTTCTGCATCATCGGCAGCACTTTGGCGATGTCGGCGTCGCGGCGGCTGAAGTCGCGATCGTTGTAGACGTCGCTGAGGAAGAACTGCGCCGCCGGGCGGCGGCGCGGATCACGCAGGAAGCGGTCGAAACTGGCTTCCAGCCGCCGCGCCTGCCACAGGCGCAGTTCCGGCAGCCAGCGCAAGCGGTTGCGCGGTTCGCGGCGCGGATCGTGCAGGGCCTGATGACGGGCCAGCATGCAGGCCAGTCGGCGGCTGAGGTCGGTCGTCCTGGACATCGGCACGATCATCGCGGCGCGCGCCCGCGCCCGCAAGCCATCGGCGCTCGGTTGCGGCGGCCCTGGCGCCCCACCCGACCCGTCTGCGCGGCCGCCGGACCCGGCAGCTTTCGCCTAGCTGTCGTGCCGCCCCCGCGCGCGCCTGCGACCTTGGTACAGGTCGACTGGACGCTCGACCCGGCTGGGCTACACTCGACCGAATTCCGTCAAGGCCGTGCCGCCGATCACATGCTGTCACTCCATGTAGCTCAACATCGGGCCGCGCAACAACGCACGAATCGCAAACGCTCGGCCAGCGCCTCGGCAGGCACCGGCACCGCCCCCAAGATCGGATTAGCCATCGCCGGCGGCGGCCCCATCGGCGGCATGTACGAACTGGGCGCGCTGCGCGCGCTGGATGAGGCGATCGAAGGCCTCGATCTGACCCGCCTGGATTGCTACGTCGGCGTCAGCAGCGGCGCCTTTCTCGCCGCCGGCCTGGCCAATCGCATGGACACCGCGGAGATGTGCCGGATCTTCATCACCGGCGACAGCGCCGATGTCGAATTCCGGCCCGAGACCTTCATGCGTCCGGCGTTTCTGGAATACCTCAAGCGCGCCACCAGCTTTCCGCGCCTGGCCGCCGAATGGTGGCGCGAGTTGCTGTTCTCGCCGCTGGAAGCGCGCTGGTCGGATCTGATCACCCGTTTCGGCGGGCTGATTCCCAATGGTCTGTTCGACAACGCCCAGGTCGAGCGCTTCCTGCGCGAGGTGTTCACCCGCCGCGGCCGCAGCAACGACTTCCGCGAACTCGGCGCCAAGCTGTACGTGGTCGCGGTGGACATCGACAGCGGCGATGCGGTGCGTTTCGGCGGCGAGGACTGGAACGACGTGCCGATCTCGCAGGCGGTCCAGGCCAGCGCGGCGTTGCCGGGCCTGTATCCGCCGGTGCAGATCCGCGGCCGCCATTTCGTCGACGGCGCGCTGCGCCGGACCATGCACGCCTCGGTCGTGCTCGAACGCGGCGTGGACCTGCTGATCGGGATCAATCCGCTGGTGCCGTTCAACCAGAACCACGGCGGCGCGCCGGTGGCCGAGGACAACAGCCTGGCCGCGGGCGGGCTGCCGGCGGTGCTGTCGCAGACCTTCCGCACCCTGCTGCAATCGCGCATGCAGGTCGGGCTGGCGCGCTATGCCCAGCAATACCCGGACATCGATCAACTGGTGTTCGAACCCAACGCCGAAGACCGCGAGCTGTTCTTCACCAACGCCTTCAGTTTCTCGGCGCGCCAGCGCATCTGCGAGATCGCCTACCGCAACACCCTGGCCGATCTGCGCAAGCGCGCCGAGGCGTTGGCGCCGGTGCTGGCAGCGCATGGTCTGCGCTTGCGCGAGGAGGTGCTGGCCGATGGCGAGCGTTCGATCCTCGATGGGTTGTCGAAGCCGCAGCGCGATACCGAGACGACCGCGCGGCTGCGGCGGGCGTTGGATGATGTGGATCATTTGATGGCGGCGGCGCCACGCAGCAAGCGGGCGCCTCGCAGGCAACGACAGGCAGGCTGAAGCGGGAGTCTGGCTGCGTTAAGTCTTGGAATTGGGGGTCTTGAGGCGCGATCTGGCGGGTTCAACGCCGGACAAACTATTTGCGCACTCAACGGCGGGTGGGTTGAGGCGAGGAGTTTGGTTGCGCTGGGTCTCGGGATTTGGGGTCTTAAGGCGCGATCTTGGGGTTCAACGCCGGACAAACTATTTGCGCACTCAGCGGCGGGTAGGCTGAGGCGAGGAGTTTGGTTGCGCAGGGTCTCGGAATTTGGGGTCTTAAGGCGCGATCTGGTGGGCTCAACGCCGGACAAACTATTTGCGCGCCTGGATGTGGGGACGTACTCCAAGTGTTGGTGTGATTACTCTAGACAGCAAGCCCATCTTTGCTGCACAGCACTAACCTTAATTACAGGACGTCCATGGCCGCCAAGTTCAAGAAGACCGCGAAGAAGACCACCGGCAAAACTCAGTCCGCCGGCAAGGGCAGCGCGCAGGAGCAGGCCGAGCGCCTGTCCAAGACGCTGAGCGAATCCGCGCAGCAGATCTGGCTGGCCGGCGTCGGCGCGTTCGGTCGCGCTCAGGCCGAGGGCACCAAGCTATTCGAAGGTCTGGTCAAGGAAGGCCTGAACCTGGAGCAGACCGCGCGCAAGTTCACCGGCGGCCAAGCCGGTGCGTTGCGCGACGTGGTCGAGTCCAAGGTCGGTCAGGCCCGCGAGCGCGCCACCGACACCTGGGACCGCCTGGAAAAAGTGTTCGAAGAACGCGTCCAGCGCGCGCTGGTCAAGCTCGGCGTGCCGGGCCGCGACGATCTGACCGGCCTGAGCGACCGCGTCGACGCGCTGACCGCCGAACTGCGTCGCCAAGGCGGAGCCCCGGCTCCGCGCAAGGCCGCCAAAGCCGTCAAGCCCGCTGCCGCCGCGCGCAAGCCGAAGGCCGCCAAGGCCGCGGCCAAGCCGGCCAAGGCCGCCAAGAAGGCACCGCGCAAGTCGATCGCCCGTCCCAAGCCGCCGGTCGCACCGTAAGCGACCGCGGTCCGATACAAGATCCGGTAGCACTCGAGCTACACAATCTGCGTTACCCGCAGCGCGAGCCGATCGCGCTGCGCCGTTTAAGCCCGCCAGTCCGCGCTTCCGTATGCTCCCCTCCCCTTACGGTTTCGGACTGGCGGGCTTTCTTAATAGCCGCGCCACCGCGGCGGCGCATGCAGCTGAAAGCGCCCGCGCCTCGCCCGATCGGCGTCGGCCTCCCCAAGCGCCTCGCGCTCATGAACCCAGCCACGGCCGCGACATCGGCGACTTTGCCGAGTCTGCGCATTGGCGGCTTTCACAAGCTCGCCCTTGTGACGTTCAGTAGACAACGGCGAATGCCAGACACGGCGCTTTCGAGAAATCCGTCTCATTTTTGATGGCTTTCATGTGTCTGAAGCCGTATATCCTCAGCGTCTTTTATGGGCCTAGCGCTGCATGTCGAGTTTCTCCCTGTGGGCTGCCGCCGCCGTCGCCCTGACGATCGGCCTGGCGTCCACCGCCTACCTGTGGTCTTACCGCCGTCATCGCACTGAGGTCTCCACCGGCATCGCCGGTCTGGCCAAGATGCGCTGGCGCGAATTCGCGCGCCTGATCGTCGAGGCTTTGCGCGAACGCGGCTTCGAGGCCGAATCGGTGGAGGAATCGCTGGCCCGCGGCACTCAGGCCGAGTTGCGTCTGGTCCGCGCGGGCAAGCCCTGGCTGCTGTCGTGCAAGCTCGGCGACGCCGATTACAAGGTCTCGGCCGCGACCGTGGCCGAACTGGCCGACGCGGTCCGCTTCAACGGCGCCGCCGGCGGCCTGCTGGTCACCACCGGCCGTTTCGACACCCATTCCGAGCGCGTCGCCGACGGCCTGGATTTGTACAGCGGCGAAACCCTGTGGGAACTGGTCGAACCGCTGCTGCCGGCCTCGACCCGTCACGAAGTCATCGCCGCGGCGCAGAAGCGCAGCGTCCAGACCATCGTCGCGGCCTGGGCGGTGGCGATCGTGTTGGCGTTGTTGGTCGGCTTCGTCGTGCCGCACTTGGGTTCGGACGCTCCCGTCGATCCAACCCCGGCCCCGGCCCCGGCCGTCGCGGAAACAGCTTCCACCGATACCGCTACCGCCACAGAACCGACACCTCCGGCCGACCCGGCGCCCGCCGCTGCGCCGGCTCCCGGCGCTACCGAACCTGCGACGCCGCCCGCCGCGCCGCAGCCGACCGCACCGCAAACCGCGCCGCCAGCCGCCGCTACCGACGCCCCGGCCGCATCGAGCTCGGGCAATCCCGCCGCCGACCGCGCTCAGGTGATCCGCGCGATCGCGACCCTGGAAGGGGTCGAGCGTGCGCTGTGGTCGACGCCGTCGAACCTGCTGATCTACCGCCTGACCGACGCCAGCAAGAACGACGTCGACCGCATCTGCCAAGTGCTGGATCGCTATCCGGAACTGCGCTCCTCGCGCGTGCAGTTGCAGCCGCCACCGGGCAGCAGCGCGCGGGTGCGGTTCTTCCAGTGCCGGGCTTATTGAGCGCGGGTTGCGGCGCAAATTGCTTTGGCGCAGGCGATGCCGCGGGCGCGGCTCGCGCTTCTACCGCCCTCCGGCTCGCGCTCGTAACAACGATTGCAACGAAACTTTCCCACCGTCATTCCGGCGAAAGCCGGAATCCATTTTGACTTCGCTGTTGCTGCTGCCTGCGGTTACCGAGCAACAGCAAGATCAAAATGGATTCCGGCTTTCGCCGGAATGACGGTGTTGGGGCTTTCGACCCGGAATGACGGTGTCGGGGCTTTCGACGCGGCCGGCGCGCCGCGATCGCAGCGCACACCCGAAGCGCTATCCGCCTCACCAAAAAACGAAGCCCGGCATCGCCGGGCTTCGTCGTTCTTGCCGCATGCCGTTTACCAATGCACGCCGCGCATCAACGCCGCGAACGCGATCTGCTCATTGCTCGCGTGCTCATCCTTGAGCCCCTTGCGGTCGCCCTTGGCCGCAGCCGAATCCGGGAACAGTTCGAACGCAGTGCTCATCACCACTTCGTAGGCCTTCGGCGCCAGCGCATTGATCACCGAGGCGAAGATGCCCAGGCGAGTGGCGATCCGGCTCGGCCGTTCGATGATGCCCTTGACCACCAGGTCGGCGGCTTCGTCCGGGCTCAGGGTCGGGATGCTGTCGTACATCTTGGTCGGCGCGATCATCGGCGTCTTCACCAACGGCATGTTGATGGTGGTGAAGCTGATGCCCTTGCCCGACAGCTCGCCCTGGGCGCAGCGGCTGAACGCGTCCAGCGCCGCCTTGGAGGCCACGTACGCCGAGAAACGCGGCGAATTGGCCAGCACGCCGATCGAGGAGATGTTGATGATGTGGCCCTTGCGGCGCTCGGTCATCTTCGGCATGAAGCCCATGATCAGGCGCAGGCTGCCGAAGTAGTTGAGCTGCATGGTGCGTTCGAAATCGTGGAAGCGATCGTAGCTGAGCTCGATCGAACGACGGATCGAACGGCCGGCGTTGTTGACCAGGATGTCGACATGGCCGTGTTCGGCCAGGATGGTCTTGACCAGGCGGTCGCAGTCGGCCATGTCGGCCAGGTCCGCGGTGTAGGCGAAGACCTTGCCGCCCTGCGCCTTCATCGCATCGCGCGCCTTGAACAACTCCTCCTCGCCGCGCGCCACGATCACCGTGACCGCGCCGGCCGCGGCGACCTTCTCCGCGGTCGCAAGGCCGATGCCCGACGAGCCGCCGGTGATCACCACCACCTTGTTGCGGACCTTGCCCTTGAGGGTGCGGTCGACGAACAGATCCGGGTCGAGGTGCCGTTCCCAGTAATCCCACAGACGCCAGGCGTAGCTGTCCAGGTTCGGCACCTTGATCCCGCTGCCGCGCAGCGCGCGTTCGGTCTCGCGGTTGTCGAAACGGGTCGGATAGGTGATGAACTTCATCACTTCCTTGGGAATCTTGAAATCGCGCAACAACATGCCGATGAAACGCTTGACCGGCGGCAAGTTGGACACCGCGCCGCGAATGCCGGAGGGCACGAAGGCGAACATGCGCGCGTCGATGCGCATGGTCATCTCCGGCGTGTGGCCGGCGCGGGCGAAGGTGTTGAGCACTTCGCCGACGCGTTGCGGTTCCGGATCGGTCAGGTGGAAGCAGTGGCCGTCGAGCTTGGGCTTGTGCGCGATGTGGTCCATCGCATCGACCACGTAATCGACCGGGATGATGTTGATGCGGCCGCCTTCCAGGCCCAGCATCGGCATCCACGGCGGCAGCATTTCGCGCAGCTTCTTGAGGAAGGTGAAGAAGTAGTACGGGCCGTCGATCTTGTCCATCTCGCCGGTCTGCGAATGGCCGACCACCATGCCCGGTCGGTAGATCCGCCACTTGATCCGCTTCTCGTTGCGGACCAGCCCTTCGGATTCGTGCTTGGTGCGCAGGTACGGGTCGTCCAGGCCCTCGGCCTCGGCGAACATGTCCTCGCGGAACACGCCCGAATACAGGCCGGCCGCGGCGATCGAACTGGTGTGGTGGAAGCAGCCGGCGTTGAGCGCGGCGGCCAGATCCAGCGCGTGCTGGGTGCCGTCGATGTTGGCCTCGCGCTGGGCGGCGGCGCTGGCGGTGAGATCGTAGATCGCCGCCAGATGGAAGAAGTGCTTGATCTTGCCGTTCAACGCCCGCAGTTGCGCGGCGGTGAGCCCGCACTTGGGTTGGGTCATGTCGCCCGCGACCGGGATCACACGTTTGAGATCCCAGCCCATCTTCTTGGCGGTGGCGTCGAACTTCTTTTGCGAATCCTTGCGCACCAGCACATGGATCGTGCCCTTGCGTTTGAGCAAGTTGCTGACCAGAAAGCGACCGATGAAACCCGTCGCGCCGGTGACGAAATAGCTCATACCCCTCTCCTGGATGGCCCCGATCGGCCGCCGTTGCGGCGGCATGACGCTACGGTGCCAGAGCCCGGCCGCGGTAACAATTCTTTTCCGTATTGACCCCGTCCTCTGGCGCGTGCTGTTATGCCGCCTCCACCTGGTGCCCAGGAGAGGCCGCCCGTGTCCGACATCCAAACCGCCTTCGAACAAGCCGCCAAAGACATCCAGGCCCTGCCCGAGCGCCCGGACAACGACACGCTGTTGCGCCTGTACGCGCTGTACAAGCAGGGCGCCGACGGCGACGTCAGCGGGCCCAAGCCGGGCTTCTTCGATTTCGTCGGCACCGCCAAGTACGAGGCCTGGGAGAAGCTCAAGGGCACCGGCCAGGACGAGGCCAAGAAGAAATACGTCGACCTGGTCAAGAAACTGCGCGGCTGACGCCGCGCCCTTCTCCTCCAGCCCACGGCCGCCCCATGGCGAAACAGACCCGCCAGCGCATCCTCGATGCCGCGTTGACCATGTTCAACGCGCAGGGCGAGCCGAACGTCACCACCAACCATATCGCCGACGAGCTGGAAATCAGCCCGGGCAACCTGTACTACCACTTCCGCAACAAGGACGACATCATCGAGCAGTTGTTCGCGCGCTTCGAGGAGCGCATGGACACCGCGCTCGCCGCGCCGCAGGGCCGTCTGCCGGGGCTGGAGGACATCTGGCTGCAGCTGCACCTGGTGTTCGAATGCATCTGGGACTACCGCTTCCTGTATCGGGACCTGGTCGAGATCCTCAGCCGCAACCGCCGCCTGCGCATGCGCTTCGCCCGGATCCTCAAGCGCGCCGATGAACAGGCGCATCTGGTGATGCGCGGGCTGTCGCAGGCGGGGGTTATGCGGGCCTCCGGCGATGAACTGGCGGCGACCGCGACCAACGTGCTGGTCATCGCGACGTTCTGGCTCAACTACGCCGCTGCGCGCGGCGACAAGGACGAACACGCCGCGATCCGCGACGGCATCGTCCAGGTGATGATGCTGCTGTCGCCGTTCCTGCGCGACGCCGAACGGCTGCACCTGAACACGCTGGTCAGGGCCTATCTGGACTGAACCGGGCCCAGGGCCGCGGCGGCGAACAACGAAGAAGGGCGCCATTGCGGCGCCCTTCTTCGTTTCATCGGGCGCTACGCGACGGTATGCATCCCCGCCGCGCCGCCGACTGCGGCTGGATCAGGCCTTGCGCGCGCGACGCGCGGCCGGCTTGCGCGCGGTGCGGCGCGCGACCGGCTTCTTCGCCGCCGGCTTGCGCGACTTGCGCTGCGCATGCGGCTTGTGCCCGCTCTTCAGGCCCAGCTTGTCCAGCACCGGCGCCAGACGCGCCTCGACGTCGGCGCTGAACTTGACCACTTTCGGCTCGACCTGGTCGCGCACGTTCTCGATTCCGCCGCGCACGTTGCTGCGCGCGTCCGAGGCCAGATCGCGCACGCGCTGCTGCAGGGCTTCGACCCGCCCGGCCGCGCGGCCGGCGCCGGCGAGCGCCTCGCGGCGCGCGATCACGGCCAGACCCAGGCCGGCCAGCCAGAGGTGGCGCAGCGTGGTTTCGTTCGCCGCGACCTGCTTGTTGCGTTTCACACCTGCCATCGTTTGCTCCGCCGACCGCCCGGAGTGGGCGGTTTCACCAGCGCACTGTGGCCGCGCCCCATCGAGCAATCACACTAGCCGCTTCAGCTGCGGCACAGGCGCTCGCCCCTCTTGCCAGCGCCCCCGTCGCGGCGGGATGCTGGCCGCCCGATGATCCGTTCGACAAGGACCGCTGATGGCCGCCAAATCCGCCTGGGCCGCTTTTCCTCACGATGCCAAGGGCTACGCCTACGCCGGCGACGCTCTCAAGAAAGCCTGGCCCAAGCTGCACGCCGGCGATGCCGAACCCTTCCCCGACGCCAAACGCGCCGGCGCGTTGATCAAAGCCGCCGGCAAGGCCGCGCCCAAGGGCCTGGACGCCGACGCCCTGGCCGCGGCGCTGCAGGACGCGTGGCGCGCGTTCCATCGCGGCGATTTCAAGGCCGCCTTCGACGCGGGTCAGGCGCTGGGTCCGGTCGGCGCTTCGGTCGCGGTCAAAGCCTTGGGGATTCACGCGACGTATTTGGTCGATGATGAGGCCGAGCAGCTCAAGCGTTACGAGCAAGCGGCCAAGATCGCCGAGACCGCGGTCGCCGCGCTGCCCGATGAGGCCAACAGCCATTACCGCCACGCCTTCGCGCTGGGCCGTTACAGCCAGGGCCTGAGCATCGCCAAGGCGCTCAAGGCCGGCATCGCCGGCAAGGTCCGCGGCGCGCTCGACGCGACCTTGGAGCTTGAGCCCAAGCACGCCGAAGCGCATACGGCGATGGCGCTGTATCACGCCGAGATCATCAACAAGATCGGCGGCATGATCGGCGGGCTGACTTATGGGGCCAAGGCCGCCGATGCGGAGAAGCACATCAAGAACGCGCTGAAGCTGACGCCGGATTCGCCGATTGCGCATATCGAGCATGGCAACGTGCTGATCCTGTTGCATGGGGAGAAGCAGGAAGACGCGGCTGCGGCTGCGTACGAGAAGGCGGCCAAGCTCAAGCCGTTGGATGCGATGGAGGCGTTGGATGCCAATTACGCCAAGGAGCAGTTGGAGTAAGGGGCGTTCGTCGCGGCTGGTGGCAAATCCCCCGGCGCAGTGAGTACGCCGCTTCGATGGTTTGCGCTGGGCGCCAGCCCCCTTTTGCAAAGGGGGCGAGATGGCTCGCTTGTTGGTGGTGGGAGCCTCGCGTTGGGCTTGGCGGCGGCGCTTTGGGGGAGGATCCGCGGCATCCGCGGCGGCGTGAACGAAAGGCTTGCCTGTTTGCGCCGAGCCCCTTAAACTCTGCGGCCCGATTCGACATCGGGCGGTTAGCTCAGCGGTAGAGCATCGCCTTCACACGGCGAGGGTCGCAGGTTCGAACCCTGCACCGCCCACCAGTTTCACGGAAAGGCCGGCGAAAGCCGGCTTTTTTCGTTTGTGGGGCATGATCGCGGTCGCCGCCGGCCCTGGGGCCACCAGCCAGGAATCGATCGTCGCCGACATGTCCCGGCCCGCCGCCGGCCATGGCCGGATCGCCCCACCCAGGAAGCCGCCGATGAACGACGCCCACGCCGCCCCCACCCGCCTCTACCACAACCCGCGCTGCTCCAAATCGCGCGGCGCGCTGGAGCTGCTGCATGAGCGCGGCGTCGAGCCGGCGGTGATCGCCTATCTGGAATCGCCGCCCGACGCGGCCGAACTGCGCGATCTGCTTACGTTGCTGGGCATCGATGCGCGCGGCCTGCTGCGCAGCGGCGAGGACGAATACCGACAGCTCGGCCTGGACGATGCTTCGCTGAGCGAGGATGCGTTGATCGAGGCGATGATCCGGCACCCGCGCCTGATCGAAAGGCCGATCTTCGTCCATCGCGGACGCGCGGTGATCGGCAGGCCGCCGGAGCGTGTGCTCGAATTGCTTTAAGCGCTGCCCGCGAAACCGCGCGATTCGGCGAACGCCATTCCGGCTGACGCTTCAGACCATCATCATTCCGACGAACGCCTCGACCGCCGTCGTTCCGACCAAACCCTCAAGCGCCGTCATTCCGGCGAAAGCCGGAATCCATTTTGACGTTGCCGTTGTTGTTGCTTTTCGGAACCAGGAGCAACAGCGAGATCAAAATGGATTCCGGCTTTCGCCGGAATGACGGCGTGGAAGTTTCGTCGCAGCGTGTTGTCGGCACTGCGCTGGCCGCGCAATCAAAACGACTTGCTATCGCGCATCGCCAACACCTTGTCCGGCGCCTTGAACGAATCGCCGCGCGCGGCCGCCCAAAACGTCTGAAACACCGCGTGCGCCGGAATCTTCCCTAGCAGATCGCCAGGCGCGAGGAAGTTGTACAGCGCGCCAAGCGAGCGCACTTCGGTCGGCGAAACGCGGCGCAGGATATGTTCGGGACCGATCTGCGAGGGATGGCTGAGCCCGGCCGCGCACAGCAGATCGCGCAACGCCTTCAGGGTGTTGTCGTGGAAGTGGAACACGCGCGCGGATTTGTCCGGCACATCGAGCTTGCTCCAACGGCTGGGATCCTGGGTGGCCACGCCGGTGGGGCAACGGTCGGTGTGGCAGCTCTGCGCCTGGATGCAGCCCAAGGCGAACATGTAACCGCGCGCGGCGTTGCACCAGTCCGCGCCCATCGCCAGGGTGCGGGCGATATCGAAGGCGCTGGTGATGCGCCCGGCCGCGCCGATGCGGATCTTGTCGCGCAGCTCCAGCCCGACCAGGGTGTTGTGCACCAGCATCAGCGCCTCGTGCATCGGCACGCCGACGTGATCGATGAACTCCGCCGGCGCCGCGCCGGTGCCGCCCTCGGCGCCGTCGACGACGATGAAGTCCGGCAGCACCCCGGTTTCCTGCATGGCCTTGGCGATGCCGAACCATTCCCAGGGATGGCCGATGGCGAGTTTGAAACCGGTCGGCTTGCCGCCCGACAGCTCGCGCAGGCGGGCGACGAAATGCAGCAGCCCCTGCGGCGAATCGAACGCGGTATGCGCAGCCGGCGAAACGCAGTCGTGGCCCATCGGCACGCCGCGCGTGGCCGAGATCTCGGCGCTGACCTTGGCCGCCGGCAACACCCCGCCGTGGCCGGGCTTGGCGCCTTGCGAGAGCTTGATCTCGATCATCTTGACCTGGGCGTCGGCGGCGTTGGCGGCGAAGCGCTCTTCGCTGAAGAAACCGCGCTCATCGCGGCAACCGAAATAGCCCGAGCCGATCTCCCAGACCAGATCGCCGCCGTTTTCGCGGTGATACGGCGAGATCGAGCCCTCGCCGGTGTCGTGATAGAAATTGCCGAGCTTGGCGCCCTTGTTCAAGGCGCGGATCGCGTTGGCCGACAGCGAGCCGAAGCTCATCGCCGAGATGTTGAACACGCTGGCCGAATACGGATGCGCGGTGTTTTCGCCGATCGTCACGCGGAAGTCGTGGGCGATGTGCGCGGTCGGCGCCAGCGAATGGTTGATCCATTCGTAATCCAGGCTGTAGACGTCCTGCTGGCTGCCGAACGGGCGCACGTCGTTGACCGATTTGGAGCGCTGATAGACCAGCGCGCGCTGCTGGCGCGAGAACGGCACCTCGGCGGTATCGGCTTCGATGAAGTACTGGCGCATCTCCGGACCGATCGACTCCAGGCCGTAGCGGAAATGCGCGAGCACCGGGTAATTGCGGCGCAAGGTGCTGCGGGTCTGCAGCAGGTCGACGGTGCCCAGGATCGCGACGGCGCCGAAACCGGCCACGCCCCACAGCCAATCGCTGTGGTGGGCGAACACCAGGATCAGGGAAATCAGGGTCAACAGCAGGCTGGCGAGGTAAGCGGCGTAGCGCATGGCGTTCGGATGGGTTCACGAGCTGGGCCCGAGCATACCGCCGTGGGTGTGGATTGGCTGTACGTGGGTGGGCGGGGAGCTAGGGCCAGACCACGGACCAGGAGCCAGCCTCCAGGCCGTCATTCCCGCGAAGGCGGGAATCCATTTGAAGTCGCTGGATATTCGGCTCCGCCGAAGTAAAGCGGAGCCCGCGTTCGCGGGAATGACGACCTGGAAAGATGACGCTGAAGCCTTTGGATTCCCGCCTTCGCGGGAATGACGTCCTGGTGGGATGACGCTAAAGACTAAAGCCGCGCATCCACCTCATCGCGCGGATACAGACTCTTGATGTCGTACAACAACGCCCCCGGCTTGCCATAGGCGCGAGCGCCAGCCGCGCCCAGCGCGCGGAATTCGTCGTGCGCAACCGCCACCACGATAGCGTCGTAAACGCCGGCCTCGGGCCGCTCGACCATGTTCACGCCGTATTCGCGCCGCGCGTCCTCGGCGCTGGCCCAGGGGTCGTGGATGTCGACCACGGCGCGGTATTCGCCGAACTCGCTGGCCAGATCGACCACCCGGGTGTTGCGCAAGTCCGCGCAATTCTCTTTGAACGCGATCCCCAGAATCAGAATCCGCGAACCGGCGACCGTAGTGCCGCGCTGGATCATCCGCTTGACCACGTCGGCGGCGACGAAGCCGCCCATCGCGTCGTTGATGCGCCGGCACGCCAGCAGGATGTCGGGGTAGTAGCCGGCGCTCTGCGCCTTCTGGATCAGGTAATACGGGTCCACGCCGATGCAATGCCCACCGACCAGACCGGGCCGGAACGGCAGGAAATTCCACTTGGTTCCGGCCGCTTCCAGCACTTCGGTGGTGTCGATGCCGAGTTTCTGGAAGATCAACGCGAACTCGTTGATCAAGGCGATGTTGGCGTCGCGCTGGGTGTTCTCGATGACCTTCGCCGCCTCGGCCACGCGCAAGCTGGACGCCTTGTGGGTGCCGGCCGGAATGATGCTGCGGTACAGGGCGTCGACCCGCTCGGCGGTATCGGGGTTGGAGCCGGAGGTCACCTTGGGAATGTCCACCAACCGGCGCTTGCGGTCGCCCGGGTTGATCCGCTCCGGGCTGTAGCCGACGAAGAAATCCTGGTTGCAGCGCAGGCCCGAGCCGCGCTCGAGTTCGGGAATGCAGATTTCCTCGGTCGCGCCGGGATACACGGTGGATTCGTAGATCACCGTATCGCCCGGCGCGAGCAGGCCGGCCAAGGCGCGGCTGGCGTCGATCAGCGGGGTGAAGTCGGGGCGTTTGTGTTCGTCGACCGGGGTGGGCACGGTGACCACGTACACGTCGCGGTCGGCCAGATCGTCCAGGCGGGCACTGAAGCGCAGGCGGCTGGAAGCGGCGATCTCTTGCGCGCTGTTCTCGCGATGGTGATCCTCGCCGACGCTGAGCTGGGCCACGCGCGCGGCGTTGATGTCGTAACCGACCGTGTCGTAGCGTTTGCCGAATTCCAGCGCCAGCGGCAGGCCGACATAGCCCAGGCCGATCACGCCGATGCGCGCCTGCGCGATGCTGTTGCGGTGCTGTGTCATGCCCTGCCTTGAGGTCGGGGCCCTGCGCTGTAGCGGCACGGGCCTGCGGTGGCGGAATTCTAGGCAGCCGCCGGAGCCACTGGCAAATCGGCGCGTTGCGATCGATGAACGCGCGCGGTTCAGTCGCCGGGGTTCGCCCGGTCGGCGTCCGGCGACATATCGACCGGCGGATCGGCGATCAGGCCGAACGCCGCCGCGGCTTGCACAAAGTAGCGCTCGGCTCCGCCGCCGCGATCGGTTTCCACCGTCGCGATGCGGTCGTCGCGGTATTCGATGACGATCCAGGTTCCGTCGGCGCACCATTCCCACACCGACAGACCGCCGCCGGGATTGAGGTAATGCCAGTCGCAGTCGAGCTCGGACACGCCCTGCCAGATCGCATCCGACAAGGCTTGGTTGGCGTCGAAACCGGCCCAACCGCCGGCCGGCGTCCATCGGGTTCTGCGCGCGGAGTCCGGCTCAGTCATCGGCGGCCACCACCGCATTGCGGCCGCCTTGCTTGGCGCGGTACAGCGCGGCATCGGCGTGGCGCATCCACATCGCCGCGCTGATGGTCTTGGCGCCGGTGCTGGCCAGGCCGATGCTGACCGTGCAGCGCAGCGCCGGCGCGTCGTCGAAACGCGCGTCCTGGACCGAGGTGCGCACGCGCTCGGCGATCGCCGCGGCGTCTTCGCGGCCGGTGTCCATCAGGATCAGCGCGAATTCGTCGCCGCCGATGCGGCTGGCGGTGTCGGTCTGGCGGGTGACCGCGTGCAAGGTGTCGGCGACCCGGCGCAACACCGCGTCGCCGATCGGGTGGCCGTGGTAATCGTTGATTTCCTTGAACCGGTCCACGTCGATCAGCATCAGCACCGCGTTCTTGTCGCTGCGCACGCAGTGGGTCATGGTCGCGGCCGCCGAATCGTCCCAATGCAGGCGGTTCTGCAGCCCGGTCAGCGGATCGGTGCGGCTGATGTGGGCCAGCTGTTTGTTCTGCCGCACCACCTTGCGCGCCAGGCCGTAGGCGGCGCTGCTGATCGCCAAGGGATAGACGAACATGAAAGGCAGGCTGGCCAGAATCACCGGCATCGAGCTGTAGGGCGAAAACGGAAAGCCCAGGATCGCCCAGGTGGTCAAACAGGCGACGACCTGGGCCAGCGCGGTACGGGCGAAGAAGCGCCAGCCGCCGACGCCGATCTTGTCGGCCGACAGCATCACCGCCAGCAATGCGCTGGGCACCACATCGAAATGCATGACCGCGATCCACACCCCGCCCGCGGCCGAGTCGATCACCAGATTGCGGTATTCGGCGTATTCCGGATCGCGGCTGCGCGAGGCCAGCAGGTAGGCCAGCGTCGGCCACAGGTAAGCGTTGAAGAACAGGATCGCCCAGACCCAGAACGCGGCGCCGTCCTCGTACAGCACGCCGGCAACGGCAAAGAACCCGACTCCCAGCCCCAGGCTGCGCATCCGGTAAATGCGGCCCACGAAGCGCAGGTGTTCGCTGGCGCGGGCCGGGTCCAACGGGCGTTCGCTCGGTTCGGTCACGCGCCCTCCCCGCGGACTGAAGATGCCTGCGACCCGAGGGTCTGCGGCGACCACAGCATACTCCGCGCAGCGCTCGGTCGATGCAGATTCAATATGTAATTTGGGTGATTCGGTCGAAGCCTGTGGCGGACGATGCCCGCCGCCGGGCCGGTGTTCCCGGTCCTGCCTGGCCCACCCGAATCGCCGAACATGCCGCGAGCGCGTTGTAGGAGCTGCGCAAGCTGCGGCCGCGACACCGCATGGACGAGGCAACCTGAAACCCCGCGGTCGCGGCTCGCGCCGCTCCTACAGGCAGTCCATGCGGCATCGCCAAGACGGCCGCGCCCGCAACAGCGCAACCGCAACGTGCCTGCGACGTCCAACGGTGCCCGACATCACTAATTCACATGGGCTTTTTGTCTTCACGTCGCAACAAGCGCGCCGCCACGCCGCCTAAATTGGCAGCGGACTCTCCCTACGGCACCCGCCTCGATGGCGCCGCGCGGCACCGCCGGCACCAGGCCGATCACGAGGGCCCGCCCCAACCCGCCGCGCTCAGCGGCCACTATCGAGAGGGCTTCGCCGATGTCGAACTCAGCCACGCACTCCGCTTCCAAACCCTCCACCCTGCGGGCGTATCGTCCGCTCGCCATCGCCACCGCGGCCGCGCTCGCCGCCGTATGCGCCGCGCCCGCCGGCGCCGGGGTGGTCAACGCCAACGGCCTAGAGGCCGCCGGCCAATACGATCAGTTCATCGTCAAATACCGCAGCGGCAGCCGCGCGCGCACCGACGTGGCCAGCCTGAACGCCGCGCTGAGCCGCGCCGCCAGCGCCCTGCCCGCCGGCCAGCCGCGGCTGGGCTTGTCGCATCTGCGTCGGATGTCGCTGGGCGCCGATGTGATCCGCGCCGATCGCGGCCTGGACCGGGTCGACGCGCTGGCGTTGATGAAGCGCATCGCCGCCAACCCCGATGTCGAATACGTCGAGCCCGATCTGTTGATTCGCACTCAGCTGGTCCCCAACGACACCCGTTACAACGAGCAATGGCACTACGCCAACAGCGCGGTCGGCATCAACGGCCCCAGCGCCTGGGACAACGCCAGCGGCGCCGGCGCGGTGGTGGCGGTGGTCGACAGCGGTTATCTGAGCCACACCGATCTCAACGCCAATATCCTGCCGGGCTACGACTTCGTGACCTCGGTCAACGGCCTGGGGTTCGCCTGCCTGCTGGCCGGGCTGCCGTTCAATTGCGGCGGCGGCAACGACGGCAACGGCCGCGACAACAACGCCACCGATTCGTCCAACGTCAAACACGGCACCCACGTCGCCGGCACCATCGCCGCGGTCACCAACAACAACCTCGGCGTGGCCGGGGTCGCGCGCGACGCCAAGATCGTGCCGGTGCGCGTGCTCGGCAACAGCGGCGTGGGCAATACCTCCGACATCGCCGACGGCATCGTGTGGGCGTCGGGCGGCACAGTCAGCGGCATTCCCGCCAACGCCAATCCCGCCGACGTGATCAACCTCTCGCTCGGCGGCGCGCAACCGTGCAGCCAGACCCTGGCTTATCGCGACGCGATCAACGCCGCGACCGCCAACGGTTCGATCGTGGTGGTGGCCGCCGGCAACAGCAACACCGACGTGTCCGGCTTCACCCCGGCCAGCTGCGCCAACACCATCACCGTCGCCGCCAGCGACATCAACGGCAACCGCGCCTGGTATTCGAACTACGGCGCCGGGATCGACATCACCGCGCCGGGCGGCGAAACCTGCTCGCCGGCGGCCGAGTTCCTGGCCCTGGGCGAATCGGTCACCGGCAAGTGCACCCAGAACCACGCCGAGCGCGGCGTGCTGTCCACCGTCGACGCCAACGGCTACGCCTTCTACCAGGGCACCTCGATGGCCGCGCCGCACGTCGCCGGTGTGGTCGCCCTGATCAAGTCGGTGAAGCCGGCGTTGAATACCGCCCAGGTGCAGACGATTCTGAGCAACACCGCACGGCCGATCGCCGCCGCCAAGTGCCCCGGCGGTTGCGGCCCCGGCCTGATCGACGCCAACGCGGCGGTCACCGCGGCGCAGGGCCCGTAAGCCCTACCGGCCCACCACCCGGCCCGATTGGGCAAAGCCGGCGGCCCCGCGCATGCGGGACCGCCGGCAGCGTGCAAACAGCCATGCCCGTCATCGCAGGATCGATGCGACGGCGCTCGCAATGCTGCAATCGCACACGCCGCTTTACGTACAGCTAACACAACGCTCGTGCACCATTCGCGCACAGGGGTTCCCAATGCGGAGCCAGAGCGATGACGACCACCCTGCAAGGCCGCCCCACTCCGACCACGCCTGGACTGAGTTACTGGGCCATTCACTACCGCGACGCCGAGTTCTATCGCGACGGACTGCACTTCAGCGACTACGCACCGGCGTTCTACGTCGGCATTTCCGCGCACCTGGAACACCCGGACCGCGATTTCGACGACCCCAGCCTGGATCTGCAAGAACGCTATCAGCGCATTCGCCTGGGCTCGGCCTTGAGCTGGGATCAAGCCGAACACGCCGCGCGTTCGGCCTGGGAGCGCGCGCGCAGCAACGCGCAGACCGCACGCCTGTACTTTCAGCGGCGGGTGGCGGAGTTGGTGGCGCGGGCCTGAATCTCACCGCAACCTGCGCATCTGCTTCGGCTCGAGGCGGGTGCGCCGTATCGGTGTGCCGCAGTTCGTCGTTATCGGCTTG
>NZ_JBAMDI010000172.1:0-19771 GCF_036961695.1 Pseudomonas sp. CGJS7
TGACCGAGAACGCTTCGCCCCGACCCGCTGCCGGCCTGTACCTGGGATTGATCTCAGGCACTTCCGCCGACGGCATCGACGCCGCGCTGGTGCGCTTCCAGGCCGGCGCGCCCACCCGCTGCGAGTTGCTGCTCGGCCGCACCTACGCGTGGGACGAAGGGCTGCGCGAGCGCCTGGTCGCGCTCGGCCAAGGCGGCGACGCGCGTTCGCTGGAGGAGCTGGGCACGCTCGATATCCAGGTCGCCGAAGCCTTCGCCGATGCGGCGCGCGCGTTGATCGAGGAAGCCGGAGTCGCCGCCAGCGAGGTCGCCGCGATCGGTTCGCACGGGCAGACCATCCGCCATCGCCCGGCCGGGGCCGGCTTCGATGGGCGCCACCCGTTTACCTGGCAAATCGGCGACGGCGCGGTCATCGCCGAACGCAGCGGCATCGCCACCGCCGCCGATTTCCGCCGCCGCGATGTCGCCGCCGGCGGACACGGCGCGCCGCTGATGCCGGCCTTCCACGCCGCGCTGTTGCACTCCGACAGCGAAGACCGGGCCGCGCTGAACCTGGGCGGCATCGCCAACTTCACCCTGCTGCCGGCGCGCGGCGAGGTGCGCGGCTTCGACACCGGCCCGGCCAACTGTTTGATGGACGCCTGGGCGCTGCGCCACCTGGGCCAGCCGTTCGACGCCGACGGCGCCTTCGCCGCGCAGGGCCGGATCGACCCGGCGCTGCTGGCGCGGTTGCTGGACGAACCCTGGTTCGCGCAGCCGCCGCCCAAGAGCACCGGGCGCGAGCAGTTCCACCTGGATTGGGTCGATGCGCGCCTGAGCGGCGGCGAACGGCCGCAGGACGTGCAGGCGACGCTGCTGGAACTCAGCGCGGTCACCATCGCCCAGGCGCTGCGCGCGCATCAGCCGGCGACCCGGCGGGTGTTGGCCTGCGGCGGCGGGGTGCGCAACCGCGGCCTGCTCGACCGGTTGGCCGCGCAGTTGCCCGGCGTGGTCATCGAATCGACCGCGGCTTACGGGCTGGATCCGGACTTCGTCGAAGCCATGGGTTTCGCCTGGCTGGCGAGGCAAACCGTGGCCGGGCTGCCGGGCAACCTGCCCAGCGTGACCGGAGCGCGCGGTTTGCGGGTGCTGGGCACGCTGCATCCGGCGGTGTAAGGCGCCGCCGCCAAGTTCAGCGCGGGACGGCTCAGCCCGAACCGTTGCGCGGGCGGAATTCTTCCAGCAGCTCCAGACCGCTCAGGTCCGGGCCCGTCACCGGCTTCACCGGCGCCTCGCGCGGCTCGGCGCGGCCGATCAGGGAAAAGCCCGGGTCGCTGGGAATGCCCTCCAGCGCGGCGATGGCTTCCTGCAGGGCGCCGGAGTCGTGGTCGTTGAAACGCCCGACCATTTCCGACTCGACCACGAACAACCCGCTCTCGAGCAAATGCAGGGCGGTGCGCTGCAAACTCCAGCCGCGCGTCTCCGCGACCCGGCGCAAGCGGTCGGAAAGTACGGGGTCCAGGTTGTGCAGGATGATGTCGGTCACTGGCTAGCAAATTGCACCGTTCGCGTGTCGTTCGCAACACAAAAGTGGCGAAAACGCGTTCAGCTACGTCATTGACCGCTCACGCCCGCGGACCGCAGGCGCCCCTGCGAGCGGCAGGTTCAACCAGGCGCGGACTGTACCAGCGGCGGCTGGCGCACGGCCAGCACTATGCACAGCAGCAGCGCCGGAATACCGACCAGCGCGGTGGCGACGAAGAACAGCGAATACGCCTCCAGCAGGCTGCGGCCGTGCTGCAGGTACTCGATCGCGAAGCCGGACAGGCCCTTGAGCATCTTGCCGAGCAAGGCATAGAACGAGCTCAGCAGGGCGTACTGGGTGGCGGTGTAGCCGGCGTTGGTCAGGCTGGACATGTAGCCGATCAAGGCCACGCCGACATAGCCGTTGCAGAAGTTGTCGATCACCATCGCCGCGGCGAACACGTTGGCGTCGTTGCCGTGCAGGGCCAGGTAGGCGAAGGCCAGGTTCGAGCCCGGGCCGAGCACCGCGCCGGCGATCAGGGTGGCGATGAAACCGAAGCGCACCGCGCTCAGGCCGGCACCGGCGACCCCGAGCAGGGTCGCGATCAGGCCGACCGAGCCGCGCACCTTGCCGACGAATTCCTTGTCCAGGCCCAGGTCGGCATAGAACGGGTTGTTCATCGGCCCCATCAGGAAGTCGGGCAGGCGGTACAGGCTGATGGTCAGCAGAATCAGCAGCGCCCAGCGGCCATGCTGGCGGAAGAACGCCACGAACGGGCCGATCACCGCATCGAACAATCCCTTGGCGGTGAACAAGGCCGGATGCGGCGCCGCCGCGGCCAATACGCTGGCCGGCGGCTCGCGCGCGGCCAGCACCGCCAGCACGCCCACGCCCATCAGCAAGGCCATGATGTCGTAGGACAGCGCCCAGCCGATGTGCGCGGCCAGGATCAGGATCAACGAATCGGTGACCAGCAGCGCGCCGCGATAACCCAGGGTCGCGGTCGAGGTCAGCAGGCCTTGCTGCTCGGCGCTGGTGGCGCTTTCGATGCGCCAGGCGTCGATGACGATGTCCTGGGTGGACGAAGCGAACGCCACCACCAGCGCCAAAACGCCGAACACCGACAGCTGATCGAGCACCGTCGAGCCCAGGCGCAACTGGCCCTGGTGCGGCTCCACCATCGCCATCGCGATCAGCGCCGCCGCCACCACCAACTGCGACAGCAACATCCAGCCGCGGCGCCGGCCCAGCCAGCGGCCGAACAGCGGCGCGTCGAGCTTGTCGATCAGCGGCGCCCACAGGAACTTCAGCGAATACGCCAGACCGACCCAGGACAACACGCCGATGGTCGACAGCTGGATGCCGTCCTCGCGCATCCAATAGCCCAGGGTGTTGCCGACCAGATAGATCGGAATGCCCGAGCTGAAGCCCAGCGCCAGCATCACCAGGACTTTGGGCTCGCGCAGATTGGCCAGCACCAGGCGCCAGCCGGTGCGCGCCGGTTTGACCGGCGCGCTCGCCGCCGGCAGGCCGGCGTCAGAGGTCATAGTCGACGCTGAACGGCGCGTGGTCGGAGAACCGCGGGTCTTTCAGGATCGAACAGCCGCGCAACTTGTCGCGCAGGTTGGCGGTGGCGAGCTGGTAGTCGATCCGCCAACCCACGTCGTTGGCGCGCGCGGCGCCGCGGTTGCTCCACCAGGTGTAGTCCTGGGCGTCGGGCCGCAGCGCGCGGTAGGTGTCGACCCAGCCGCTGTCGTCGGCGCACAGGCCGTTGAGCCAGTCGCGCTCGGGCGGCAGGCAGCCGGAGTTCTTCTGGTTGCTGGTCCAGTTCTTGATGTCCAGGCGGCTGCGCACGATGTTCCAGTCGCCGCACAGCACGTACTGGCGGCCGCTGGCCGCCCACTGGTCCAGGATCGGCTTGAGCCACTCCATGACTTCGAACTTGAAGCCCTGGCGCAGCTCGCCGGAGGAACCGGACGGGATATAGAACGAGACCACGCTGAGGTTGCCGAAGCGCGCCTCGATGTAGCGGCCTTCGTCGTCGAACGGCGCCCAGCCCAACGCGGTGCGCACCTCATCGGGCTCGCGCTTGGCGTAGATCGCCACGCCGCTGTAACCCTTCTTGGTGATCGCGTCGCGGAAGTAGGCGCGATAACCGTCGGGCAGAAACGCGGGGCCGGTGAGCTGATGCTCCTGGGCCTTGGTCTCCTGCACGCACAGCACGTCGGCGTTCTGGGTTTTGAACCAGTCGAAGAAACCTTTGGTCGCCGCCGAGCGCAGGCCGTTGGCGTTGAAACTGATGATGCGCATGCACGCTCCGGGGCACGAAGTGCGCACGATCATAGCAATGGCCGGGCGCCGGGTATCATGCCGGACATGACCGTAACGACCGACAGCCCGGCTCGGGCCCCCTCCTCCATCGCAGCGCCGGTGAGCGTGAGCGTGGTCTCGCCGATGCTGGCGCCGGCGGTGCGCGCGCTGCAGGTCGCGCCGGAGCAGTTGCGGTTCGTCGGCGACACCTCCTACAACCTCGACCAGACCCGGCTGGATCCCAACAGCGAAGCCATGGCGGTGCTGGCCGGCGAGCGCGTGGTCGGGTTCTACCGGCTGGACTTCAGCGTCGAGGCCATCGCCGGGCGCGCGCTGGGCGAACCCAGCGTCGGCCTGCGCGCGTACGCGATCGACCAGCGCGAGCAAGGCCGCGGCTACGGCAAGGCGGCGATGCTCGCCTGCGTGGAGGACCTGCGCCGCCGCTATCCCGAGCGCCGCCTGCTGGCACTGACCGTCAACGTGCAGAACCCCTCGGCGTATGGCGTGTATCTCAAGGTCGGCTTCGTCGACACCGGCGAGCTGTACCACGGCGGTCCGTCCGGCCCGCAGCATCTGATGCTGCTGCGGCTGCAGCCGTCCCCCTCTTCCCCCGAGCTTGTCCAGCCATGACCGACCACCGCACCCGCTTCCTGCAACTCGCGCTCAAGGCCGACGCCCTGCGTTTCGGCGAGTTCACCCTCAAGTCCGGCCGGGTCAGCCCGTACTTCTTCAATGCCGGACGCTTCGACTCCGGCGCCGCGGTGGCCGGCCTGGCCAGTTGCTACGCCGATGCGGTCGATGCCCACGGCCTGGACTTCGACCTGTTGTTCGGCCCGGCCTACAAAGGCATCCCACTGGCCACCGCGCTGGGCTGCGAGTACGCGCGCCGCGGCCGCGACCTGCCGCTGGCGTTCAATCGCAAGGAAGCCAAGAGCCACGGCGAGGGCGGCCAGCTGATCGGCGCGCCGCTGGCCGGGCGCCGGGTGTTGATCGTCGACGACGTGATCACCGCCGGCACCGCGATCCGCGAAGCACTGGGCCTGATCGGCGACGCCGGCGGCAGCGTGGCCGGCATCGTCATCGCGCTGGACCGGCAGGAAGCCGTGGACCCTGCACAATCCCGACGCTCGGCGGCAGAAAGTGTCGCAATCGAACATCGTCTTCCGGTGATCGCGATCGCCACCCTCGACGACCTGCTCGGTTTCACCGGCGAAAGCGCGGAGTTTTCCAACCAGCGCGAACGGCTGCTAGCCTACCGTTCGGCCTACGGTCGCGGCGCGGAAGGTTGAGGGCGCGGCGCACCGCCGGTCGCGCGGATCCAACCGTGTGGCGTTAACCCGTATCGAATTGTGATGTATCGCACGTAGAGGAGGCAGACCATGGCCCGACTCTTGCTTCATGCCTTGCCGACAGAACCTTCGGTTTGCCGGCGAGAACGCGATATGAAAGCACTTCACACTCTGATGGCCGGCGCGGTGCTGCTCGCCCTCGCCGCGCCGCTCGCGCTCGCCCAGGACGCCGCCCCCGGCGGCAAGAAGCTGTATTGCTGGAACGAAGGCGGCCGCAAAGTCTGCGGCGACGCCCTGCCCGCGCACGCGGTGGACAGCGCGCGCACCGAGATCAGCGCCAAGAGCGGCCTGGCCACCGCCCGGGTCGACCGCGCGCTGACCGCCGAGGAACGCGTGGCCGCGCAGGAAGCCGAACGCGCCGCGCGCCGCGAAGCCCTGGCCGAGGAAGCGCGCAAGCGCCGCGATCACGCCATGGCCGAGTCGTATGCGACCGAACAAGACCTGCGCAATTCGTTCCAGGAGCGGATCGTGCTGCTGGAAGAGACGGTCAAGGCCTCGCGGTTGGGGATCGAAGGCCGCCGGCAGACGCTGCTGAGCCTGCTGCGCAAGGCCGGCGAAGCCGAGTTGGGCAACAAGCCGGTGAGCAAGGTGTTGGCCGCCAGCATCCGCAACCAGCACGATGAGCTGCTGCATCAGCAGGAGTCGCTCAAGCAGCAGTTGCTTGAGCGCAGCACCGCCGACCAGGATTTGGCTACGGCGTTGGAGCGGTATCACGCGTTGAAGTCGGGGCGGGCTGGGCAGGGTTGAGGCTTTTCGCCTTGAGGCCTTTAGCTTTGAGGCCTTAGGACTCGGCTTTGAGCCTTTGCGGCTTTGTGCCTTTGCGACCATGAGGCTTCGGAACCTCGAACCGAGATCGCCCTCTCCTACCGTCATTCCCGCGAAGGCGGGAATCCAGGGCCTTTCGTGCGAGAACGTTTGAAGTCGCTGGATTCCCGCGTTCGCGGGAATGACGGACTGGAGGGATGGCGCTGAGGCTCTGGATGTTCGGCTCCGCCGAAGTAAAGCGGAGCCCGCCTTCGCGGGAATGACGTGCTGGGGAGATCGCGCTGAAGGCTCTTGGCTCTGGATGTTCGGCTCCGCCGAAGTAAAGCGGAGCCCGCCTGCGCGGGAATGACGTCCTGGTGGGAGCGCGCTGAAGCCGCGGACCACGGGCTTGGCGGGAACCTCAGCCCACCGCCCCCATAAAAAAACGCCGCGGCGAGCCGCGGCGTTTTCGCATGCGCCGATCGCCCCCGCCTCAGAACGGCAAGGTCAAATCCGGCTTGATCGCATGCAACTGCGCGCGGAACGCCGCCTGGATCCGCTCCATCGCCTCGTGGCTGTCGGCGTCGAAACGCATCACCAGCACCGGCGTGGTGTTGGATGCGCGCACCAGGCCCCAACCGTCGGGGAAGTCCACGCGCAGGCCGTCGATGGTCGACAGGCGCGCGCCCTCGAACTGCGCTTCGTTGCGGAAGCGTTCGACGAAGCTGTGCGGGTCGCCGTCGGGCGCGTTGACCTTGATCTCGGCGGTCGACACGCCGTTGGGCAACGCGTTGAGGGTCTCGGTCGGGGTCTGCGGCTGGGCGGCGAGGATCTCCAGCAAGCGCGCGGCCGCGTAGATGCCGTCGTCGAACCCGTACCAGCGCTCCTTGAAGAAGAAGTGGCCGCTCATCTCGCCGGCCAGCTCCGCGTCGGTCTCGCGCATCTTGGCCTTGATCAGCGAATGTCCGGTCTTCCACATCAACGGGCTGCCGCCATGGCGCAGGATGTGGCCCGGCAGGCGGCCGGTGCACTTGACGTCGTAGATGATCATCGCGCCCGGGTTGCGCTCGAGCACGTCGGCGGCGAACAGCATCAGCAGGCGGTCGGGGAAGATGTTGTTGCCGTCGCGGGTGACCACGCCGAGGCGGTCGCCGTCGCCGTCGAAGGCCACGCCGACGTCGGCGTCCAGGCGCGCGACCATCTTGATCACGTCGGCCAGGTTGTGCGGCTCGCTCGGGTCGGGATGGTGATTGGGGAACTCGCCGTCGATCTCGCAGAACAGCGGGGTGACCTCGGCGCCGATCGCCGCCAGCACACGCGGGCCGATGTCGCCGGCCACGCCGTTGCCGGCGTCAACCACCACCTTGAGCGGACGGTCGATCTGGATGTCGGAGGCGATCCGCTGGACGTAGTCCTCGGAGATGTCGCGCGAGCTCAGCGTGCCCGGCTCGGCGGCGGTGTGCAGACGGCCGCTGGCGATGCGCTGGTACAGATCGGTGATGGTGGCGCCCGACAGGGTCTCGCCGCCGACCACGATCTTGAACCCGTTGTAGTCCGGCGGATTGTGGCTGCCGGTGACCGACACGCAGGAACCGGCGCGCAGGTGGTAGGCGCCGAAATAGATCACCGGGGTCGGCGCCATGCCGATGTCGATGACGTTGCGGCCGGCCTTGCGCAAGCCCGCGACCAGGCCTTCGATCATCGCCGGGCCGGACAGGCGGCCGTCGCGGCCGACCACGATTTCGGTCAGGCCCTGATCGTGCATCACCGAGCCGATGGCATGGCCGATCAGCTGGGCCACGCCGGGGTCCAAGGTCTCACCGACCACGCCGCGGATGTCGTAGGCGCGGAAGATGCCGCTGTCGATGGCCACGGCGCGAGGCCCGGTACTGGAAGTGGTGTTTTCGCTCAAGTTTCCGCTCGTTTCCAGGGGGGAAGCGAGCATGGTCTCAGCCAGCGTCTGAACCGGACCTTCGTCCTGCGCCGGCGCGACGGCGCCGCCGAAGCGATGGCGCAGGCGCATCAGCACGAACGCCAGCACCGCCAGCAGCACCGCGGCGACGAAACACGGCAGCGCGCCCATTCCGAACGGGCCGCCGGCGATGTCGGGCACCGCCGCGGCGACGCGCAGGTCGCTGCCCGGGATCTTGGCCGCCAGCGCCTCGGCGCCGTTGTTGAGCGCGGTATCGCCGCGCTCGACCACATTGAAGCCGCCCTGGCGCAGGGCCAGGTAGCTGGTGTCGTCGACATCGGCCTTCTCGACGCCGTCGCTGACCCGCTGCAACGGCAACTGTACATAGGCCACGCCGACCAATTGATCGCCAACCCGCGCCGGCGCGGCCAGCGCCAGCACCTGCTTGCCGCCGTCGCGCACGATCGCCGCCATCGGCTTGTCGGCGACGATCGCCGCTTCCATCGCGCCCAGCCGGCCGTAGCCGCTCTTGGGCAGATTCTCGTAATCCAGGCTCAGATCCGGCGGCAACACCGCCCCGGCGCTGGCGCCGGCCCAGCCGCGGGTCAGTTCGGCGCCGGCGGTCTTGAGGTCGCCGGCCTTGAGCGCGGCCTGCATCGGCGCGCCGTCCAGGCGTTCGCGCAGCCGCTTGTGCTCCACCCCGAGCGCGTCGTGGGCGCTGCTGATCGCGGCGTCGCGCTCGCGCATCAGATCGCTGCGGCGCGAGGCGTCCAGGTGCTGCTGCACGCCGGCCCAGCCCATCCACAGCGCCAGCACCCCGCACAGCAACGCCGCCGGCAACAACACGGGCTTGAGTTGCGCCGCAGAGATCTGCGGCTTTTCGAACTTCACATCCACCATACCCAGAGCCCTTCCCCAGTTCTGTCTCGTGTCGCCGAACTCGTCGCCGGCAACAAGACGATGTCGGCCAGTCTGCCTTGTCGCGCTCGCCGCGTACCGTCGACTGCGCCTCACGGCGCCGCGCGGATCGCATCGTGCGACGCGGTGCGCGGATTTCGATCGGAGCCGAGCTCAATCGGATCGAGCGCCGACCCGATCGAATTCCAGCCCCCAATCCCTAGCACGATGCATGCCAGCCGCCTCCCCCAAGGCGCCGGCCCGCGCTCAACGCACGCCGGTGTGGCCGAAACCGCCCTCGCCGCGCTCGCTGCTCTGAAACGCCTCGACCACCTGCAAGCTGGCGCGGACGATCGGCAACACCATCAGTTGGGCGATCCGGTCGCCCGGCTGGATCGTAAAAGCCTCGCGGCCGCGGTTCCACACGCTGATCAGCAGCGGCCCCTGGTAATCGGCGTCGATCAAACCGGTGCCGTTGCCGAGCACGATGCCGTGTTTATGGCCCAGGCCCGAGCGCGGCAGGATCACCGCGCACAGGGTCGGATCGCCCAGGTGGATCGCCAGCCCCGAGGGCACCAGCGCGGCGTCGCCCGGGTGCAGCACCAAGGATTGATCCAGCGCCGCGCGCAGGTCCAGGCCGGCGCTGGCCGGTGTGGCGTAACTGGGCAACGGCCACTCGCCGCCGAAACGCGGGTCGAGGATCTTCAATTCCAGGGTGTGATGCATGCGGGCTTCCGAAACGGGGGCCGGACCGGGCGCGGTCGCGGCCGGGGACGGCGCGCGGCGCGGTTCAGGCCGGCCAGCGCGCGAGGATCAGGTCGAGCAGTTGATCGGCCAGTTGGGTCTTGGGCGCCGGGCCGAGCGCGCGTTCGCCGTCGGCCCAGTACACGGTCAGCGCGTTGTCGTCGCTTTCGAAACCGCTGCCGGAGACGCCGACGCGATTGGCCGCGATCAGGTCCACCCGCTTCTTTTCCAGCTTGCCGCGGGCGTAGAACTCCACGTCGTGGGTCTCGGCGGCGAACCCGACCACCAGGGTCGGGCGCTGCGCGTGCACGGCCACTTCGGCCAGGATGTCGGGCGTGCGCACCAGTTGCAGGGTGAGCTGTTCGTCTTTCTTCTTGATCTTGCCCGGGGCGATCTGCGCCGGCGCGTAGTCGGCGACCGCGGCCGCGCCGATGTAGGCGTCGGCCGGCAGCGCGGCGATCACCGCCTCGCGCATCTGCCGCGCCGAACGCACATCCACGCGTTCGACCCCGGCCGGCGTGGCCAGCGACACCGGCCCGGCGATCAGGGTCACCTGGGCGCCGCGGCGGGCGGCGGCTTCGGCCACCGCGAAGCCCATCTTGCCGCTGCTGCGGTTGCCGATGAAACGCACCGGATCGATGTCTTCGAAGGTCGGCCCGGCGCTGACCACGATCCGACGTCCGGCGAGGCTGGCGCCGCTCATGCGCCCACCTGCGCCAATGCGGCGACGATCTGGTGCGGCTCCAGCAAGCGGCCGGGGCCGGATTCGGGTTCGGCCATGCGGCCCTCGGCCGGGCCGAGGAAGCTCACCCCGCGGCTGCGCAGGGTGGCGACGTTGGCCTGGGTGGCCGGGTGGCCCCACATGCGGTGGTTCATCGCCGGGGCGACGGTCACCGGCGCTTCCGAGGCCAGGCACAGGGTGCTGATCAGATCGTCGGCGAAACCGTGGGCGAGCTTGGCGATCATGTCGGCGGTGGCCGGCGCGATCAGGATCCGCTGCGCCCAGCGCGCCAGTTCGATATGGCCCATCGCCAGCTCGGCGGCTTCGTCCCACAGCGAGGTGCGCACCGGCTGGCCGGACAGCGCCTGGAAGGTCGCCGCGCCGACGAAGCGGGTCGCGTTTTCGGTCATCGCCACGCGCACCTGGGCGCCGGCGTCCTGCAGGCGCCGGACCAGGTCGGCGGCCTTGTAGGCGGCGATGCCGCCGCAGACGCAAAGCAGGATGCGTTGGGCGTGCAGCGGCTGGGTTGGGTCTTGCGCCATGTTCGGCCGGGCTCGCTGGTTGCTTGGTACGGAGTGCGGGGTGGTGCCGCGGGGCAGCCGAGGCAGGGTCGGATGCGGCGCGTGACGCGATCGCGACGGCGCCCGGCAAATCCCTACCCCGATTCGCGCCACTAGCTTACCCGATGCCCTGGCCTGCCCCGATCCCCGGCGCGGCGGCCGCGCTTGCACGATGCGGCCATGAGAATCCACGAATGGCCCAGCGCGGAGCGGCCGCGCGAAAAACTCCTCGCCCACGGCACCGGCTCGTTGTCCGACGCCGAACTGCTGGCGCTGATCCTCGGCTCGGGCCTGCGCGGCCACGATGCGGTCGGCACCGCGCGCGCGCTGCTGGCCGAGCACGGCCCGTTGCGGGATTTGCTCGAACACCCGCCGGCCAAGCTGATGCGCATGCGCGGCATCGGCACCGCGCGCGCCTGCACGCTCAAGGCCGCGCTGGAGCTGGCCGCGCGCTGCCAGATGGCCGAACTCGAACGCGGCGCGGCGCTGACCGACCCGAACGCGGCGGGCCGCTACTTCGCCCAGCGTCTGCGCGGGCTGCCGCACGAGGTATTCGCGGCGATGTTCCTCAACAACCGCCATCGCGTGATCGGCTTCGAGGAGATGTTCCAGGGCACCCTCAATGGCGCCGAGGTCCACCCGCGCGAAGTGGTGCGGCGGGCCTTGCAACGCAACGCGGCGGCGGTGATCGTCGGCCACAACCACCCCAGCGGCAACGCCGAGCCCAGCCAGGAGGACCGCACGGTGACCGTGCGGCTGAAGCAGGCGCTGGCCTTGGTCGAGATCCGCTTGCTCGATCACTTCGTCGTCGGCGACGGCAAACCGGTGTCGATGGCCGAGCGGGGTTGGCTTTGAGCGCGATGGGCCGGGAACCCCGTCGATGCAGGCCGGACACGGGCTGATGGCGGCCGGGCGCCCGGCCGGGGACGTGGCCCCAATGCGGCGGCGGTGGTTGCGCGGATTCGCGGCGACCTCGCGGGTCGAACCATCTCCGCGCGGGTCAAGACTTCGCATCGCATTGCGCACGCCGCGAAAATCGCCGCCCCGCGCCCGCCGGATCGGCCGCGCACGCGTCGCCGATCCGGGTAAAATGCGCGGTTCCGTAACGCCCTGCGAAAACGCACATTCCCGTGAAAGCCACCCTTAACGCGCTAGTCGCGCAGGCCATCGACGCCTTGCGCGCCGCCGGCACCGTCCCGGCCGACCTTCCGACGCCCGATTACGTGATCGAGCGTCCCAAGAACCGCGGTCAGGGCGACTTCTCGACCAACGCCGCGATGCTGCTGGCCAAGCCGGCGCGGGCCAATCCGCGCGAGATCGCGCAGAAGCTGGTCGACGCGCTGCCGGCCAATGCCGACCTGGGCAAGGTCGAAATCGCCGGCCCGGGCTTCATCAACTTCACCATCGACGAAGCCGCCTGGCGCCGTCAGCTCGGCGAGGTGTTCGCCCACGGCGCCAACTACGGCCGCAACCGCAGCGGCAGCGGCCGCCGCGCCGGGGTGGAATACGTCTCGGCCAACCCGACCGGCCCGCTGCACGTCGGCCACGGCCGCGGCGGCGTGATCGGCGACTGCATCGCCCGCGCGCTGGAAGCCAACGGCTGGGACGTGGCGCGCGAGTTCTACTACAACGACGCCGGCGTGCAGATCAACAATCTGGCGATCTCCACCCAACTGCGCGCGCGCGGCCTCGCGCCGGGCATGGAAGGCTGGCCGGAGAACGCCTACAACGGCGACTACATCGCCGACGTCGCCCGCGCCTATCTGGACCGCGCCACGGTCGAGTTCGAAAACCACAGCGTCACCGGCAAGGGCGACATCGACGACATCGATGCGATCCGCCAGTTCGCCGTGGCCTACCTGCGCCGCGAACAAAACCAGGATCTGGCCGCGTTCGGCGTCAGCTTCGACGTGTACTTCCTGGAAAGCGCGCTGTACGAACAGGACAAGGTCGAGGAGACCGTGCGCGAGCTGGTCGCCCACGGCCACACCTACGAGGAAGGCGGCGCGCTGTGGCTGCGCTCGACCGACTTCGGCGACGACAAAGACCGGGTGATGCGCAAGTCCGACGGCACCTATACCTATTTCGTGCCGGACGTGGCCTATCACCTGAGCAAGTGGCAGCGCGGTTACGAACGCGCGATCACCGAGCTGGGCTCGGACCACCACGGCTCGCTGGCGCGCGTGCACGCCGGCCTGCAGGCGCTGGACACCGGCATCCCCAAGGGCTGGCCGGAGTACGTGCTGCACCAGATGGTCACGGTGATGCGCGGCGGCGAGGAAGTGAAGCTGTCCAAGCGCGCCGGCAGTTACCTGACCCTGCGCGATCTGATCGAAGAAGCCGGCCGCGACGCGGTGCGCTGGTTCCTGATCGCGCGCAAGCCCGATTCGCAGCTCACCTTCGACATCGACCTGGCGCGTTCGCAATCGATGGACAACCCGGTCTACTACGTTCAGGTTTCGCATGCGCGCATGCACGGCCTGAGCCGTCAGCTGGCCGAGCGCGGCCTGTCCTACGACCAGGCCGACGGCCTGGCCCAGCCGCTGGACCTGAACGATGTCGCCGCGCACGAGTTGGTGGTGACTTTGCTGCGCTATCCCGACGTGGTCGCGGCCGCCGGACGCGACCTGGAGCCGCACCAGATCGCGGCGTATTTGCTGGAATTGGCGCAGACCTTCCAGACGTATTACAACGATCACCAGTTCCTGGTCGACGACGCCCCGGTCCGCCACGCGCGGCTGGTGCTGGCGATGGCGACCCGCCAAGTGTTGGCGAACGGTCTGGAGCTATTGGGGATCCAAGCCCCGGAGGTGATGTAAGTGGCAGCACGACGCGGAAAATCGCAGGCCAAGCGCAACAACCAGAACAACGAGAGCTTGCCCGGCTGGGCCTGGGGCGTGCTTGGCCTGTTGCTGGGCGTGGTGGTGATCCTGGTCGCCCCGAAGTTGCTCAAGTCCGACGGCGGCGGCGACGGCTTCTTCCGTCCGCAGCCCAATCCGGACGCGCAGCCGGCCGCGACCACCGCCGAGGAAGAGTCGGTGGCGCCGGAAGGCAACAACGGCGCCAAGCCGGCGTCCGACCCGACCGACGGCAAGGGCGCCAAGCCCAAGACCGACAAGGAACGCAGCGACTACGCCTTCTACGACCTGCTGCCGGGCAAGGAAGTGGAGATGAGCGACGCCGAGATCGCCGCCACCGAAGCGGCCGAAGAACAGCGCCGTGCCGCCCAGCAGAAGAAGACGCCCGCCGCCGCAACGGCCGCCACCGCCACCGCGCCGGCCACGGTCAGCCTGCCCAAGCCGGTCGACACCATCGCTCCGCAACCCCAGCAGCCGCCGGCGCAAGTCGCCAGCGCCACGCCGCCGGCCACTTCGGCCACGCCCAAGCCGCCGACTGTGGTCGCGACCCAGGGCCCGGCGCAGACCGCCCCGGCCGCGGCTGCGGCCACCCCGGCGACGGCGGCAGCGGTCGCCAGCAACGCCAGTTACGTGCTCCAGGCCGGCGCCTTCCAGGCCTCCGGCCAGGCCGAGGAAATAAAGGCCAAGATCGCCATGCTCGGCCTGGGCGCACGGGTGGAAGAGGCGAAGATCAGCGGCAAGACGGTCTATCGGGTGCGGATGGGGCCTTACGGCACCGCCGGCGACCTGTCCGACGCCAAGCGCAAGCTCGCCGACGGCGGCCTGCCCGGCATGGCGATCAAGGTGCAGTAAGCGCCCGCGCCAGTACGGCCATCGGGCCCGCGCAACCCGCGGGCCGTGCAGCAACCGATCCAGGCCGGGCCGCAAGCCCGGCCTTTTCGTTGCCCCTTTTCCCGCCGGCCGCGCCGCCGGCCCGGCCGCCGCCGTGCAACCCGGACGCACGATTGCGCGCAACCGCGCGTCGGCCCGACGCTGCCTTCCGACCGTGCCGGCGGCGACAGCGCGACGCCGGTCACCCTGCGCCGCGACGGCCAGCCAGTAGACTCCGCCGGCTGATAGAAGTCGTTGGGGATGGGATGGACAAGCGCATTCTTCTGGGCTGCTTGAGCGCGGCAGCCATGTTGTTGCTGTTCGGAATCTTCACCAAGCTGTTCGGCTTGGATTCGAGTCAGGCGATCGATACCGGCGCCGGCGCGATCCCCCTGATCGACGTGTTCGCCGCGCTGATCGCCATGGGCGTCGGCGGCGCGATCGCGCAAAGCGCGCACTTCCGCTGGATCGCGCTGCTGCTGATGGTGCTGATGTGGGCGCTGACCCTGTTCGCGGTGGTCTCGATGGCCCTGCCCGACAGCCCGCTGCCGATGCGCACGATGGTCGGCGCGCTCAAGTTCAACGCCGTGGCGATCATCCTGACCCTGACCGCGGCGTTCGCCGGCGCCCTGATCGGTCAACGGCTGGGCGCGCGCTACGGGCAACGGCGCGACGGGCTGTCGATGCGCTGAGCCGCTCGCGGCGACCGCGTCGACAGAACCCGGGCAAAGCGCCGGCCCGCAACGACGGCACCCGGCCACAAACGAAAACGGCGACGTCTTTAACAGACGCCGCCGTTACCGAGCGATCGCCAGACCGCTCGCATAGCCCAAACCTCCGACCTCAGGCCGCGTCGCTCTCCGCCGCGCGCGCGCGCTTGAGCGCGATCAGCGCCGAGGTGTCGGCCTCGCCGAAACCGCGTTCGATCAGTTCGGCATAGTCGGCCGCGGCCTGATCGATGGTGTCGGTGCGGATGCCGCTGTCGCGGGCGATGCCCTGGACGATGCGCAAATCCTTGAGCATGTGCAGGCACTTGAACCCGGGCGCGAATTCGTCGCGCAACATGCTCGCGCCGCGCTTGTCGAGGAACCAGTTGCTGGCCGCGCCGGCCATCAGCGTCGGCAGCAGGCGCTCCGGTTCCAGACCGAGCTTCTCGCCCAGCGCCAGACCTTCGCACACCGCCTCGTTGATGCCGGCGACCAGAATCTGATTGATCGCCTTGGTCGCCTGGCCGGCGCCAGTGATGCCCATGTGGGTGACGCGGGCGGCGTAGCTGCCGATCGCCTCGCTCACCCGCGCCAACTGCGCCTCATCGCCGCCGACCATGATCGACAGCTTGCCGTTGCGCGCGCCTTCCACGCCGCCGGACACCGGCGCGTCGAGGAAGCCGATGTCGTGCACGGCCAGCATCGCCGCCGCGCGTCGCGCGGTTTCGACCGAGACGGTGGAATGATCGACCACGATCGCGCCGGGCTTGAGCACCTCGGCCAACGCGGCCACGTTTTCCAGCACGTCCGCGTCGAGCGACACGCACAGGATCACCACGTCGCAGTCGGCGAAGTTCGCCGCCGAACGCGCCGCGCGCACTTCCAGTTCCGACGCCAGCGCGTCGGCCTTGGCCTGGGTGCGGTTGCCGACCGCAGTCAGCAGCCCCTTGCTATGGACATAACGCGCCATCGGCGCGCCCATCGCTCCCAGACCGATTACCCCAACTTTCATTTCGACCTTCTGCCCGTTCGGGCGCTAGTGTTACCCAAGCATGATGCGGCATCGCCGCGCGGTTCGCGCGACCGACGTCGCGAACCGGCCGCGAACGCGGGCGCCGCCCCGTCCGCGAGCGTGAACCCGCTGTTCGAATTCCCGGTTCAAACCCCTGTTAATCCGGCCCCGACGCCGCCCCGCCACGTTCCATCAACGCCGCCGGGCCGGCCGCGTGAGCCGGCCCAGGCCCCGGCACTGTCAGCGAGCCCTCAGGCGGCTTGCCATTCGTACACGTCGAGCCGCGACGAACCCGTGAGGTGCAGCGGGTCGGCCAGGGCCAGCGCGCGCGCCTCATCCAGGTCGGCGGCGCGCAACAGGTAGGCGCCGCCGCTCTTGTCGGAAAAGCCGCCTGCCAGCTCCAGCCGGCCTTGCTCGCGCAGGGCGTCGAGGAATTCGCGGTGCGGCCCGATCTGATCGGTGTCGAACTGCGGCAGACGCATGGCGATGACCAGGTAGCGATTCATCCGGCGCCCCTCAGCTCAGCGGCGCGTCGCTGAGGTAGGTGTAACCGGTCAGACCGGTCTCCAAGGCCTCGTTCAGGCGCTGCGCCTCATCGGCCGGCAAGCCCGCCGCCGCGACTTTGCCGCGGTAGGCGCTGCGCAGATCTTCGAGCTTGTAGCCCACGTAATCGAGCATCACGTCGGTGGTGTCGCCGCGGCGCTGCTGGGCCAGGCGATAACCATCGCCCTCGACCCGCACTTCCACCGCATCGGTGTCGCCGAACAGGTTGTGGATGTCGCCGAGGATTTCCTGATACGCGCCGACCAGGAAGAAACCCAGCCGGTAGCTTTCGCCGGAATTGAGCGCGTGCAGCGGCAGCGAGCTGTCCATGCCTTCGGCGACCACGTAGGTGTCGACCTTGCCGTCGGAATCGCAGGTCAGATCGGCGATCACGCCGCGCCGGTCCGGCGCCTCGTTCAGCCGCTCGATCGGCGCGATCGGGAACACCTGATCGATCGCCCACACGTCCGGCATCGATTCGAACACGCTGAAATTGACGAAATACTTGTCGACCAGACGCTCGTTGAGTTCGTCGAGCAGATCGCGGTGGCTCTTCTCGCCGACGTTCAGGCGCGCGCGCACCGCATGGGCGATGGCGTAGAACAGATCGTCGATGCGGGCGCGGTGGGTCAGATCGATCTGCCCCAGCGCGTACAACGACAGGCCTTCGCCGTGATGGTGCTGGGCCTCATGGAACAGCTCCACCGCCGGGCGCTGATCGAGTTCGTCGTGGATCTCGCGCAGATGGCGGATCACCGCCGGCTCGTCGTCGTGGGTCGGCGGCACCCGGCCTTCCGGCGCCTCCTCGATTTCCGACACGTTGGCCACCAGCACCGCGTGGTGCGCGGTCATCGCGCGGCCGCATTCGGTGACCACGCGCGGCGGGGTCAGGCCGTATTCCTGGCAGGCTTCGGCCAGCGGCTGGACGATGTTGGAGGCGTATTGATTGACGCCGTAGTTGATCGAGCAATAGCTGCGCGAACGGGTGCCTTCGTAATCGATGCCCAGGCCGCCGCCGACGTCCATGTAGCGCACGTTGGCGCCGAGCTTGGACAGTTCGACGAAATAGCGCGTCGCCTCGCGCATGCCGTTGGCGATGTCGCGCACGTTGGAAATCTGCGAGCCCATGTGGAAATGCAGCAGGCCCAGGCAATCCTGCAGGCCGTTGTCGCGCAACTGCTTCCACAGGTCCAGCACCTGCCGCGGGCTCAGGCCGAACTTGGCCTTGTCGCCGCCGCTGTTCTGCCACTTGCCCGCGCCGAGCGAGGCCAGGCGCATGCGCACGCCCAGACCCGGCTTCACGCCCAGCGCCTTGGCTTCTTCGAACACCAGCTGCAGCTCGGACGGCTTCTCCACGACGATGTAGGTTTCCATCCCCAGCTTGCGCCCGATCAGCGCCAGCCGGATGTACTCGCGGTCCTTGTAGCCGTTGCAGACGATCAGCCCGCCCGGCCGGCTCAGCGCCAGCACCGCCATCAGCTCGGGCTTGCTGCCCGCTTCCAGGCCGAAGCCCTCGCCGGCGTGCGCGGCCAGGGTGCCGGCCACGCCTTGGTGCTGGTTGACCTTGATCGGATACACCGCGGTGTAGCCGCCGGCGTAGTCCCAGTCCTGCATGGCCTGGGCGAAGGCGCTCTGCAGCTTGCCCAGGCGGTCGCCGAGGATGTCGGGGAAACGCACCAGCACCGGCAGCTTGGCGCCGGCCGCGCGGGCGGCGTCGACCACCTCCGGCAGCGCCACGGTCGGCCCGCGCTCGCCGCGCGGCTTGACCACGATGCGGCCGGCGCCGTCGATATCGAAGTAGCCTTCGGACCAATGCGGGATCGAATAGGTCTTGCGGGCCTGATCGAGCGACCAGTCGGACATCGGCGCGTTTTCCGGATAAGTGTGGGGAAGGCGCATTCTACAGGCCGTGTCCTGCAGGGGGCCGGATTGGCGCGGCGAACGCGCGGCTTGGCAGCCGGATCGGCAAAACCGGGCGCCGCCGGGCCGCCGCGCGACGTAGGTTCATATCGGTCCGCTACAATCCGCGCCCCAAGCCCCGGCCTCGCCGGGCGCCGCCGGCCGGGCCCGCCCGCGCCCCAACCCCTGGCTGGCCGACCCAGCGATTTCGTCTTAAGAGGAGCAAGCGCATGACTGTTGAAGCCAAGTGGCACTACGAGAACTTCGAGCCGACCGGCTCGTCCATCGGCTATCGCATCACCCGCAAACTCGATGAGGTGCAGTCGCCGTTCCAGAAGATCGAGATCTATGAGACGACCGACTGGGGCAACCTGATGCTGATCGACGGCGCGGTCATGCTGACCACCCGCGACAACTTCCTCTATCACGAGATGATGTCGCATCCGGCGCTGTTCACCCACGCCGCGCCCAAGAACGTGGTCATCATCGGCGGCGGCGACTGCGGCACCCTGCGCGAGGTGCTCAAGCACCCGGGCGTGATCGAGGCGGTGCAGTGCGACATCGACGAACAAGTCACGCGCATGGCCGAGAAGTGGTTCCCCGAGCTGTGCGACAGCAACGCCGACGCGCGCGCGCAGTTGCTGTTCGACGACGGCATCGCCTACATGGCCAACCGCCCGGCCGGCAGCGTCGACATCATCATCGTCGACTCCACCGACCCGGTCGGCCCGGCCGAAGGCCTGTTCAACAAGGCCTTCTACGACAGCTGCTTCCGCGCCCTGCGCGAGGACGGCATCCTGGTCCAGCAGTCCGAATCGCCGCTGATGCTGCTCAAGCTGATCCAGGAAATGCGCACCGAGATGGGCAAGGCGGGCTTTACGACCTTCAAGACCCTGCCGTTCCCGCAGCCGTGCTACCCGACCGGCTGGTGGAGCTGCACCCTGGCGCGCAAGGCCGGCGGTTTCGAGTTCCGTCAGGACGATGCGCAGGCCAAGACCTTCGCCAGCAAGTACTACAACGCCGGCATCCACCAGGGCGCGCTGTCTACGCCCGCGTTCGTGGCCGAGGCGCTGGGCGAGTAAGCCGTACGCGACATCCGCCGCAAAGAAAAAGCCCCGCAAATCGCGGGGCTTTTTCGTATC
>NZ_JBAMDI010000173.1:0-19134 GCF_036961695.1 Pseudomonas sp. CGJS7
CTAAGCCTTGTCGCGATGTTTGTCCTGAACCTAGGCCCGCATACCGACGGTGAGCATCGCGGCCCCGTCTACTGCACCACCGCCACTTCGATCTCGCGCTCATCGCTGCGCCCGCGATCGTCGACCACCGACAGCCGGAACTGACCGGTGCGGTCGGGCGTCCACGCCAGCGCCTTGCCCGGGTCGGCGCTGCCGATGAAGGTATTGCCGACGAACCAATACAGCTTGGACACGTCGGCATCGACAGTGGCCGCCAGGTTCAGGCTGACCTGATCGGGATGCGACAAGCGCATGGTGTAACGGGTGGCGCGGTAGGGCGAGGTGATGCTGGGCGCCGAACCCAGCCAATCCTGCGCGCCGCCGCAATCGTGGCCGCTCGGCGGGCGTCGGCGCGGGATGCCGGCCTGGGCGAACACCTGGGCCAGATCCGACGGCCAGAACTCGAATACTTCGGTGCGCATGCGGCTGGGATCGAAACGCCCGCAAGCCGGGCGGCCGCTGGCTTTGTCCAGCGCCACCGCGCGGTGCACGGTGCTGATCCGGATCGGCGATTTGCCCGGAATGAACCAGGTCATGCCGCGCTGCGGACACCAGGCATTGGGCAGGTCGCCGCTGGCGCGGCAGACTTCCACCCGCTTGATGTTGATCGGCCATTGCCGCACCGGATCGGCCAGGTCCACCCGCGCGGCGTTGAGGCCGTCGACGATGTCGAAGAACAACGGCGCCGCCGCTTCCACGCCGACCAGGGCCGGATTGCTGGAGCCGTCGAAATTGCCCAGCCACACCACCAGCACGTAGGGGCCGACGATGCCCGCGCTCCAGGCGTCGCGGAACGCCCACGAGGTGCCGGTCTTCCACGCCACCGGCAGCGGCCGCGAGGCCGATTGCGAACCCGCGTCGGGACGCGGATTGTGGCGCAGCATGTCGCGGGTGATGAACGCGGCCTCGGCGCTGATCAGGCGCGCGCCGTCCTCTTGCGGATCGCTCTCGCGCCAGCGCAGCGCGCGCAGGCGGCCGTCGTTGCCGAGCATGGCGTACATGCGCGCGAGTTCTTCCATGGTGACTTCGCCGCCGCCGAGCACCAGGGCCAGACCGTAATGGTCCTTGCTGGCCAGACGGCTGACCCCGGCCTGGCGCAGGAAGTCGTAGAAACCCGGTTGCTTGAGCTGCGCGGCGACATATACCGCGGGAATGTTGCGGCTGCGCACCAGCGCTTCGGTCGCGGTCACCGGGCCCATGAAGCGGCCGTCGAAATTCTCCGGCGTGTACGGGCCGAACGCGCTGGGCACATCGCGCAGCACGGTCTGTGGATGCAGCACGCCCTGGTCGAGGGCGAGCGCGTAGATGAAGGGTTTGAGGGTGGAACCGGGCGAGCGCTTGGCGTCGGCGCCGTTGACCTGGCCCTGGATGCCGGCGTCGAAATAATCGGCCGAGCCGACCAGCGCGCGCACGCCCATGTCGCGGGTGTCGATCAGGATCGCGCTGGCGTTGCGCAGGCCGCGACTGCGTTCGCGGCGCAGATGGTTGCGCACGCGTTCTTCCAGCAGCCGTTGCAGGCGCGCGTCCAGGGTGGTCTTCAGTTCCGGACCGGCCTGCGGATGCCAGGCGCGTTCGGCCAACACCCGATCGACCAGATGCGGCGCGCGGAACGGCAGTTCGCGCGCGCTGTGCAAACGCAGCGGCAGGCTCAGCAGCGCGTCTTCGGCCGCGTCTTCGGGGTGCAGCTCGCGCCAGCGCGCGTACAGCCGCGCGCGCGCGGCTTCCAGGCCGCGGCCGATGTAGTAGGCGTCGTCGTCGCGCGCGGCGAGTTTGCCGCGGCGCGAGGGCGCTTGCGGCAACACCGCCAAAGCCAGCGATTCTGGAAGGGTCAGGCGATCGGTTGGCTTGCGGTAATAGATCAGACTGGCCGCGCCGACGCCTTCGATGTTGCCGCCGTACGGGGCGAAATTCAGATACGCCTCAAGAATTTCGTCCTTGGAATAGAACAGCTCCAATTGCACCGCGCGCGCGATCTGCACCAGCTTGCCGCGCACATCGCGGGTCTGCAGGCGCCAGCGCAGGCGCGCCAGCTGCATGGTCAGGGTGGAACCGCCGACCCGGGCCTCGCCGCTGCCGTAGGTCGACCACGCACCGCGCACCAGGCTGATCGGGTTGAAGCCCGGATGCCAATAGAACCAGGCGTCCTCCTGCAGCATCACCGCTTCGACCAACTGCGGCGAGATCTGCTCCAGCGGCACCCACAGACGATAACGCTGGTCGCTGGCGAGGGTCAGCCGCAACAGCCGGCCCTCGCGGTCGCGCACCACGGTCGAAAGCGGGATCGCTTCCGACAGCGATGGGCGCGGATACAAACGCACCGCGCCGAGGATCGCCATGATGACGATCAGCGCCAGCAGCGCGGCGATCCATCGCCGCCGCTGCCGGGTCGAACCGAACAGCCGAAGGTTCATGGCGTGGGCGCATTCACCTGCAACTGCCCGGCCGGGCCGCCCTGCGCATACACCGAGCGTTCGTACATCGATTCGGCGTACACCGGCGGCACCACGAACTTGCCGCTGTTGTTGGCGCGGACCTTGTAGCGGAACTCGCTGGCCTCGCCACCGACGCCGCCGTACAGCACGATCCGGTCCTCGCGCTGTTCCACATGCATCGGCGCGAAGGTCGAGCCGGGCAGGGCCAGGGTCTGCTGCGGCGCCGCGTTCGGATCGGCGCCGTCGCGCGAGGGCTGGCCTTCTTCGGACTCCTCGCCGTCGCCGCAGTCTTCTTCGCAGCCCTCGCTTTCCTCGTTGGCGGCGCTGGCATCGGCTGCGGTGTACTGCATCACCGGTTCGAAACCGCCCGGCAGCAGATCCACCACCGCGATCGAATCGCGATACGCCGCGCCGAGCGCACGCACGCGCAGGCGCACGGTGACCTCCTGACCTTGCTTGATCGCGGTCACCGGCTTGCCGGCGTCGTCGAGGTAATCGCGCACCACTTCCAGGCCCTTGTCCTGCACCGCCTTGGGCAGAGCGCGGTCGAAGCCGCTCTGATTGACCAGGTACCAGGCCGGCGCCGGGCCGCCCGGCGCGACCCACAGGCGCAGGTCGCCGCCGGCGAACGCGCCGCGGGCGATGAGGCCCTGGGCCTGACCGATCTGCCGCGACTTGCCGTCCTTGCCGGCCGCTTCCAGCACCGGCAACGGCTGCTGCGGCTGCGCGCCGGCGTAGGCGTCCATCGCCAACACGGTCAAGGCCGAAGATAGGGTGTTGTAGCTGTTGTGGCGCAACGGATCGAGCAGGCGTTCCAGCGCGGTCATCTTCAGCCCGTCGCGGGTCAGCGCGGGGAAGTGGCGGTTGAGCAGGTACACCGTCCAGGCCTGATCGATGCCGTTGTCGTAGTAGTTCGAGTACGCCGTGGCCACGGTCGCGGCTGCCGAGTTGGCGCGGATCAAGGCCTTGTTGACCAACGGCCGCGCCGCCTTGTCCTGCTGCAGCAGCTGATAGCTCGAAGCGATCAGCAAGCCGGCGACGTCGTTCTCCCAGGTCTTGGGCTGATCGCGCTTGATCTGCTCGTGCACCGCGCTGAGCAGATTGCTGGCGGTGCGGCCCTGGCGCACCAGCAGATACACCGCCAGCGCGCGGCTGCGCAGCGACGGCAGATCGTTGCCGGAGCGGTCGGCGGCCATCTGTTCCAGGTAGCCGTTGAGCGAGGTAAGCAGATCGGCGGGAATGGCCTGGCCGCGATCGCGCGCTTCGATCAAATACAGCGCGGCATAACCGGTGACGAAGTCGTCGGCGTCGGGCGTGGCGGTCCACAGACCGATGCCGCCTTCGCTGTTCTGGCGCGAACGCAGCACGTCGACTATGTCTTGCTTCGGATTGCCCGAGGCCGGCGCGACGATCTTGCCCAGTTCCGGATGCGCGGCCAGCACCAGCGCCGGGAACGCGCCGCTGAGCAACTGTTCGCTGCACTGGTGCGGGTAGTCGCCCAGGTACGCGGCCAGCCCGTCCACCGCCACCAGCGGCGACACCGACGCCGACAACTGGCGGGTGGCGCGCTGGTCGTACATCGAACGCAGCGGCTGGATGATGCTGCGCTTGTCGGCGCGGCCGGCGATCAGGTCCTGACGCGCGACCAGCGCCGGACGCAGCGACAACTCGATCCGGCGCTTGGCCGAATAGTTGCCCGATGCGGCCTGGATACCGACCGGCAACGCACCCAGGGCATTACCGGCGCGAACCCGGAACCGCACCGTGGTTTCGCTGCGTGGGGCGATGCTGACCGGCGCCGGCGCGGCGCCGACCAGGCTCAGCGAGGCCGGCAATTGCAGGCTCACCGTCACCTGCGAAGGCTTGTTCGCGCCTTCGATGGTGTTGGCCACGCCGACCGGCAGGTCGAACTCATCGCCGGGCGCGACGTGGGTCGGCACGGTCGGGGTCAGCACGAAATCGCCGCGCACGATCGCATCGTCCTGGATCACGCCGATGCGCTCGGGCGTCACCGCCACCGCGACCACGCGCACGCGGCCGTTGAAGTGGTCGGGCAGGGTGAACTTGAACTGATGCGCGCCGTCGACATCGACGATGCCCGACCACCACACCGCCGGTTTCTCCGACTTGCGCTTGAACGGATTGAGGTGCTTGGCCATGCCGCCTTCGCCGTCGCCGCCGGGCGCGGCGGATGCGGCGATGCGGCTGAACTCGGGCAGCAACAGATCCAGGATCTGGGCGGTGTCCACTTGCAGCATCTTCTTGCGGAAGAAATGATCCAGCGGATCGCCGACGCGATAGCGCGCGACCTGCAGGATGCCTTCATCGACCGCGAACAACGCCACCCGCGCCTTGCCGTCGGTGGTCAGGTCCGCGGTCATCGGCGTGCCGGGCTTGGTCACCTTGGGCAGAGTCAACTTCAACGGCTGGGTGCGCGCGCTGCGATCCACCGCGAACGGCGCCACGCCGAACGACAGCGGGCTCATGTAGATCTCATCGGAGTTCGGATCGCGCAGGAACTGCACGTTGATGTAGCCGTTGCCCTCGAAATCGGCCGGCACCACGATCTTCTGCACGCTGGCGCTGCTGTCGGCGCGGAACCAGGCGTGCGCATAGACCTTGTCGCGCTCCAGCGTAATCAGGCCGCTGCCGGCGTACGGCGCGCGGATGCTGATCTCGATGGTCTCGCCCGGCTTGTAACTGGGCTTGGACAGATTCAGGCTCAGCTCGGCGTTGCGTTCCAGCGAGCGCGACAGATTGGCCGCACCGGCGATCTGATAGCCGATCTGGTTAAGCACCTTGCCGTCGGCGTTGCGCACTTCCAGGACGAAGTCGCCGGGCTGATCGGTCGGCAACGACACGTTCTGACGCCCGCCGGCCAGGGCCAGCGCTTGGTCGCGCTTGTCGTAGCGACGTTCGTGCGAGACGTAGCGGTACAGCCCCGAATCCTGCTTGGTCAGCACCGAGACGTAGCGTTTTTCCACCACCACCGCGCGCAGACCGGCGACCGCCTTGGGCTGGCCGTCCTGGCCGATGGCCAGCAGCTGCAACGCGCGCTTGGCCCCGCGCTTGATGTAGTTCAGATCGTCCTGCGGCTTGATCCCGACCAGGAAATCGTTGTTCGACACCAGCGCGCTGGTCTGCGCGGCGACGTTGCGCCCGCTGCCGGGTTCGAACGCGCGCGCCAGGAAACTCAGCTGATACGTGGCGCGCTCGTACTTGGTCAGATCGAGCTTGAACTCGGCCTTGCCCTCGGCGTTGGTGGTCTGATCGCTGAGCGCTTCGTCGTAACCTTCCTTAGCCCGTTGCGGGTCGAAGAACTGATAGCCCGGGTGTTGGGCGAAGCTGGGGAAGTAGGGACGCAGCACCAAGGTGCCCTCGACCCGGCGCTGCTGCGCGGGCGTGCCGAACAGATTCTCGGCGGTGACCGTCGCGGCCAGTTGCTCGGGCTTGATCCAGCCCTTGGGATTGTCCGCCGACAGCTTGGCCGAGACCTTCATGGTGTCGGGCGCGAACTCGCGCACCTGCACCGAGGTCGAGCCGATGCTGGTGCGCTGGTCGTCGCGGCCGAGCAGGAACAACTGCACCTGCCAGGTACCGCTGGGCGCGCTTTCGCTCGGCGCGAAGCTGGCGCTTTCGAAGCCTTGTTCGCTGAGCTTGAGCTTCTGCCGCTTGGCCACGTTGCCGCGCGGATCGGTGAACTCCCATTCCAGCGGCAGGCCGGTCAGCGGGCGCTTCCAGTCGGCGGCGCGCACGATCATGCCGATGTTGACGGTGTCGCCCGGGCGGTACAGGCCGCGGTCGGAGAACAGGAACGCGTTGAGCGCGCCGGCTTCCAGGTCGTTGGGTTCGCCGCCGATGTCGAAGCGCGAGTAATCCAGCTTGCGCCGGTAATCGTCGATCGGCAGGAACGAATAGTCCTCGCCCTGGCTGACGGTCAGCATCGCCGGTTCTTTTTCGCGCTTGAAGCCCTTCAGCGAAGGAATCTGGGCGCGGCCGCTGGCGTCGGTGTCGGCCTCGACCAGGGTTTCGCCGTTGCGCGCGACCGCGCGCACCCGCGCGCCGGCCACCGGCGCGCCGTTGGACAGCGATTGCACGAACACGTCGCGGCGTCCGTCCATGGCTTGCTTGACCACGATGCCCAGGTCGGTGAGCACCACCAGACGGCTGTCTTCCTCGCTGCCGGCGTCGTCGGCCAGGGTTTCCTCGGCCGGGCGCTTGTTGTCGTCCTCGCTCAAAGTGCGCAGGCTCAGCAGGAACACGCCGCGGCGGTTGGGCTTGAGGTACTGGCCCAGGTCCACGCCCTCGTAATGCGCCTTGGCCGGGTTGTCGGCGGGCAGGGTCAGGCGTTTTTCTTCGCGTTCGACCAGGCTGTCGGCGGCGAGGTTGTAGAAGCTGGGCTTGGCGTAATCGCCGCTGTTGTTGAACACCAGATGCTGGATCTGCTCGGGCAGGACCCGGGCGATTTCCAGGCGCGCGGCCGGCACGTTGCGCGAGACCACGCTGACCCGGCGTTCGCCGCGCAGCGACAGCAGCGCGCCTTCGCCGACGAAGCGCAGCAGCTTGGGATACTCGGGCACGGTCTGCACGGTCGAGTAGTTGCCGCCGAGGATGAAACCGCCGAAGGCTTTCAGGCCTTTGTTGACGCGCAGATAGAGTTGCCGTCCCGGCGGCGCCTGGAACTTGAAGCTGTGGGTTTCGATGTACTCGCGCTCGGTCGGCACCGGGCTCAGCGGCAGCGCGGTGGCGGCCTTGAGCACGGTTTCGTCGACATCGTCGCGCGACCAGTTGCGGTTGCCGCTCTGTTCCTTGGCCGGACGCCGCGGATCCTTGCTCGGCAGCAGCCAGGCGCGCACCGCGCCGGCCACTTCGGTGTCGCGCATGGCGTTGTTGAAGCTCAGCACCAGCACTTGCTCGGGTTCGAAGCGCTCGTTCTCGACCAGGGTGGTGTCGACGCTGTCGACGCTGACGCTGTACAGCGAGGGCAGACGCACGCTGGCGCTGAGTTTGTCGGCGCTGCCTTCGCCGCCGAGCGCGCTGACCACGCCGGGGGCGAGCTCGAGTTTGAGCGTGCCGCCGTTCTCGGGCAGGGTCAGCGGTTCGGAATGCACCCAAGCCTTGAGCCGGGTGTCGTCGTAGGTGAGGGTGTACTTGGGCGCGGCCAGCGCGGTGCCGGCGCCGTCGGCCAGCGACAGCGCGACCCGGCGCTGCAACTGCGCCTCATCGACCGGGTGCGAGAACTTGAGCTCGAACACGCCCTTCTTCAGCGCCGGATCCTGTGGGTCCTGGTAGAACTCGCTGCTGGCGATGTCGGCCTTGAACGGCGCGGTGGCGAATTCGAACTGATGCTCCTGCAGCAGCACCTTGGGCGCGACGGTCTGCTTGGGATCGAGTTCGACCGTGTACTGGGTCTTGACCGGCCAGTCGCCCGACGGGGTGAACACCAAGGTCTTGTCGTCTTCCCAATGCCAGGCGCCTTTGAGTTCCGGGCTCAGGCTGACCCCGACCGGCGCGGCGCCGATCTGCTTGAGCGGCGCGGCCGAGTCGGAGAAGGTCAGCCGCAGGGTGTCGACCTTGGCCGGCTTGCGGCTGTAGTCGGTGAGCTCCGGAGTGTCCACTTCGACCGACAGCGCGCCGGGGATCACCGGCTTGGGCCGGGTGGCGAGCCAATAGCCGAGCCAGACGACCGCGATCAGGCCGAGCAGGCTGCCCAGATACAACTTGGGTTTTTGCCGGACCCGCGCGAGCGGTGCGGCGATCCACGGTGGCGGCGACCAGGACAGATCGCCGAGCACGGCGCGCTTGGCGCGCGTCCAGGCGTTGGCGCGGCCGGCGGCGTCGCCGGCCTCCGTGTCGGGGGCCGGTTGCGGCGGCGGCGAAGAGGTTTGCATTGCGGAAGTTCCGATCCGTGGTGCGGTGGCCAGTGCCGGGCCGAGCGATCCGATGCTCGGCCGGGTTCCCTTGGAGTGCGTTTGGTGTCTGCTTTTCGACTGAGCGCGTGGCGTTTTCGGCGCGCTCGCGTATCGATCGATGCGGTAGACCCAAATGTTAGGAAATTGTTCCTGCCGTTCGTCGGCTTGTCGAGATTTTTTTATCGATGGGGCCGATCGCGGGGCGCGGGCGGGCAGGAGGGCCGGCCGGACGGCACTTGGTCGGCGCCGGCGCGGCGGTCTAAGCTCGGGGCCGTTTTGCCGCTGGAGCTTGCATGGACATCGTTGCGCTGATCGCCGTTTTCGTCGGTTTGTACCTGGCCTTCAAGCTGGTCGGGTTGTTGTTGAAGTCGGCGATGTGGCTGGTGGTGATCGGCGGCTTGTACTGGCTGATCGCGCCGCTGGCCGATTGGCCGATGCCGGGCTAGGCCGCGCGGCGGCGGGTTTGCGGTTCCGACCTTACCTACAGGAGCGTGTCGCCTCATGAGTCCTACCGATCAGGCCGTACCCCAGCAGTGGATCGACGACACCCAAGACATCGGCCGGCTGGTGCGGGCCATCTACGCCTGCATTTCCGGCCCGGCCGGCGCGCCGCGCGACTGGGCGCGTTTCCGCTATCTGTGCCACCCGCGCAATATCAGCTTGCGCACGGTGGTCCAGGCCGACGGCTCCACCCGCGCGGCGGTGTTCGACACCGAGCAGTACATCGCCGATGTGTCGGCGTTTTTCGCCGAGAACGATTTTTATGAGGTCGAGACCGATCAGCGGGTCGAGCGGTTCGGGCAGATCGCGCATGTGTGGAGCAAGTACGACGCGCGGCCGACGGCGGACTCGCCGGTGTTGCTCAAGCGCGGGGCCAACAGCATTCAGCTGTGCCATGAGCATGGGCGGTGGTGGGTGGTTTGTACGGTTTGGGATAACGAGCGCGAAGGTTTGAGCTTCGATTTGTTTTGAGGGGCGCGTGCCCTCATCCGCCCCTTCGGGGCACCTTCTCCCGCGAAGCGGGAGAAGGGTTGGGGTGAGGGCAGCCCAGCCGCACGCGATCTCCCATCGCAGCCCATCAGGCAACACACTCGATCCAACCAGGCGCGAATCCCGCGCTGGATTCGCCACGCATAGCCCCCAACTCGGAGAGATCTCCCCCCGAGCCGCCCAAGCATGCTGCCGTTCTCCGTCCTCGACCTAGCCCCCGTCACCGAAGGCAGCGACACCCGCCAAGCATTCGCCAACAGCCTCGAGCTGGCCCGCCACGCCGAAGCGCTGGGCTACACCCGCTACTGGCTGGCCGAACACCACAACATGCCCGGCATCGCCAGCGCCGCGACCGCGGTGTTGATCGGCCATATCGCCGGCGGCACCTCGACCATCCGCGTCGGCGCCGGCGGCATCATGCTGCCCAACCACGCGCCGCTGCAGGTGGCCGAACAATTCGGCACCCTGGCCTCGCTCTATCCCGGCCGCATCGACCTGGGCCTGGGCCGCGCGCCCGGCACCGACCAGGCCACCGCGCGCGCCTTGCGCCGCTACTACGACGGCGCCGACAGTTTTCCCCAGGACGTCAGCGAACTGCTGCATTACTTCGAACCCGTGCAACCCGGGCAAGCGGTGCGCGCGGTGCCCGGCGCGGGCCTGGACGTGCCGGTGTGGCTGCTCGGATCGAGCTTGTTCAGCGCGCGCCTGTCGGCGGCGATGGGCCTGCCGTTCGCGTTCGCCTCGCATTTCGCCCCCGACGCGATGGACGAAGCGCTGAATCTGTACCGGCGCGATTTCCAGCCGTCCGCGCGCCTGTCCGCGCCTTACGCGATGCTGGCCTTGAACGTGGTCGCCGCCGACGACAGCGCGCAGGCGCGGCGTTTGTTCACCACCCAGCAGCAGGCCTTCGTCAATCTGCGCCGCGGCCGGCCCGGCCTGATTCCGCCGCCGATCGAGGACATCGAAAGTTTCTGGACGCCGCTGGAAAAGGCCGGCGTGGCTCAGGCCCTGGCCTGCGCGGTGGTCGGCGATCCGAACGAGGTGGCCGAAGGCATCAAGGCGTTCGTGGCCCGGCATCGGCCGGACGAATTGATGGTGACGGCGAACATCTTCGAGCACACCGCGCGGCTGCGTTCGTTCGAACTGGCGGCGGGGGCGTTGAAGCGTTCGGTCTGAGCGTAGGTTTAAAGCCACCGGCGCGACGACGATGCCGTCGCGCCGGACGCAGCGCTCAGCGCTGCTCGACCCCGAGCAATTCCACTTCGAACACCAGCGAGGTATCCGGCGGAATCGCGCCGCCGCCCGCGCCGGAGGCGCCGTAGCCCAGGTCGGAGGGAATCATCAGCGTGCGTTTGCCGCCCACGCGCATGCCGGCGACGCCGTCGTCCCAGCCGCGGATCACCCGGCCGGCGCCGAGCAGGAAGCTGAAAGGCTTGCCGCGATCGTAGGAACTGTCGAACTTGCTGCCGCGCTTGTCCGCGGCTTTTTCGTCGTACAGCCAGCCGTTGTACTGGACGATCACCTCTTGCCCCGCCTGCGCGACCGCGCCGGTGCCGACCTGTTGGTCGATGACCTGGAACTCGGCGATGCGGCCGCTGTAGACCTTGGGCGCGGCGGCCTGTTCCGGCGCGGCTGGGCGGTTGCAGGCGCTCAGGGTCACGGCGGCGCAGGCCAGGGTCAGCGCCAGCAATACCTGCCTGGGGCGGGAAGGCGAGAACGCATTACGGATAAGCGACACAAACACCTCGATTGATCGGCGATTCGGCGCACAGCTTAGCCGTTGCCCGCGCCGGTCGCTCGCGGGGCTCAGTCCAACGGCAGCCGCGCCTCGTATTCCGCTTCCAGGCGGGTATGCGCGCGCCAGAATCCGTCCGGCGCCTGTCCCGACAGACGCGCGATCAGAATGTCCAGGTGGGTGTGCCAGCCGCTGGCGACGCTGATGAATTCGTCGCGGCCGACCAGACGGCGATGGGTCACCACCAAACGCACCTGCGCGCCTTCGCTGCTGAGCTGGAAACACACCTCCGAAGGCAGCTCGCGGTGTTCGCTCCAGGTGTAACTGAGCAGGTAGGGCGGATCGATCGCGGTGATGCGGCCGTGGTTGCGGGTTTCGCCGCTGTAGGCGCGATGTTTCTCCGGCACCGGATCGTCGTTGTCGCTGAGTTGGGCGTGATCGAAGATCAGCTCGACCGCGCCGCCCAGGTACAGCGCCATCTCACCACTGGCCAGCCACAGCCGGCGTTTGTCGGCTTCGGTCAGATACGCCCAGACGCGTTCGATCGGGCCGGGCAACAGGCGTTCGATGCGGACGGTGTCGGCGGCGATGCGGCGGCCGTAGTGCTGATCGGAGGAAAGCGTCATCGGCGATCTCGCTGGTTTGCGGCGCGCGGGTCAGAACATGCGGCGCTGGTAGGGCAGGCCGGCGCCGTGCTCGCAGTAGCTTTTAAGGCTGTAGAGGAACATCGCCCAGTTGTAGTTGCAGAAGCGATAGCACTCGCCGAGCTCGCGCCAGCCGCGATGGCCCAGGCTCACCGCGACCCGGCCGTCCTGCGCCTGCAGGTCGAAATGGATTTCGGTGCCGAGCCAATCGGTTTCGTCGGACGCCACGCATCGCCACGCCAGACGTTGGTCGGGCTGCCACACCACGGTCTGCATATCGGTGGGGATGTCGTCGCCGAACAGGTAGCGGTTGATCCGGTCCGGGCCGGGCTCGACCGTGCAGGTCGAAGTCCAGACTTCGCTCATCCCGGTTTGGGTGGTCAGCGCCTGGAAGACGCGTTCGATCGGCGCCTTGATGTATTGGATATGTTCGATGGCGTGCATGACAAAGGCCTGGGTTGGGCGATGCGTCGCGTCGAGACCGACGCTCACTCGCGGGGTTTGCGCCGCGGTTTGGGCGACGGCGGGGACGCAGCGGGCACGGCTGGACGTTGGGCTCGGTCTTCGGCGCGCAGCAACGCCTCCAGCCGATCCAGGCTTCGGTTCCAGAAGCGTTCGTAGTGGCGCAACCACTCGAAACCGCCGTGCAGCGGATGCGCATCGAGCCGGCACAGATGGGTGCGGCCGAGCACGGTGCGCTGGACCAGGCCGGCGCGTTCCAGCGCTTTGATGTGCTTGGACGCGGCGGCCAAGGTCATGTGGAACGGCTCGGCGAGTTCGCCGACGCTGCGTTCGCGTTCGGCCAGGCTGCGCAGCATCGCTCGCCGGGTGGGATCGGCGAGGGCCTGGAATACGGCGTCGAGCCGTTCGGAGTCATGTTCAACCATGCGGTTGAATATCCGCCCGTGCCGGGCGATTGTCAACCGATTGGTATAACTTCAGCGCGGGCGCCGACCGGCGGTCGGCGCGGCCGGGCCGGGGTCAGTGCGCAGGCGGGGACGCAGGGTCCAGCATCGTCGCCAGCGTGCGCATCGCTTGCGCGGTGGCGGCGTCGGCTGGGAAGAAGGATTCGATCGCGACCTCCGACAAGGTCACGTCCATCGGTGTGCCGAACACGGTGGTGGTGCTGATGAAGGACAGATCGCCGAGTTCGCTGCGGACCCGGAACGGCACCGCGACCAGGCTGGAGGCGGGCACGTCGTTTTCGTCGAAGTCGTCCGGCGCGGGGTAGGCGGCCAGTTCCTGGTACAGCTCCGACAACACCGGATCGCCGGTGGCGGCGATCTGATGACGCAGACGATGCAGCAAGTGCGCGCGCCACTCGCCCAGGTTGATGATCCGCGGCGCCAGACCTTCGGGGTGCAGGCCCACGCGCAATACGTTGGAGGGACGCGCGAGCAGGAACTCGGGCACGCCGGCCAGCAGCGGGGTCAGCGCGCGGTTGTGTTCGATCAGATTCCAGTGCCGGTCCACCGCCAGCGCCGGATGCGGCTCGTGGCCGTACAGCACCAGCTCGATCGCCGCGTGCGCCTCGCGCAGGGCCGGGTGGTCGAGCGCGCGTTCGGCGTAGATCGGCGCCAGCCCGGCGGCGGTCATCAGCTGATTGCGCTCGCGCAGCGGCACGTCCAGGCGGTCGGCCAGCCGCAGCAGCATCGCCCGGCTCGGCAGCGAGCGGCCGGTTTCGATGAAGCTGACGTGGCGGGTGGAGATCTGCGCCATTTCGGCCAGATCGAATTGGGTCAGACGGCGACGCTGGCGCCAATCGCGCAACAGCTCGCCCACGGGGCGTTGATCGTTCATGCCGCGAAGATAGCCCAGCGCCGCGTGCGGCGGCATTACCTGCCGGGTAATCGACCGGCCGCGGGGGCGGGTGTGTGATGGCGTCGAACCCAAACGAACGATCACACAGGAGCAACGACCATGGCCATCGCCACCCACGCCCCCGCTTCGCAAATGCTGCGCAAGGTAGTCCTCGCCGACGCCGTCGTCTCCGGCGCCGCCGGTTTCCTGCAACTGGGCGCAGCCGGCCCGTTGTCCGCATGGCTGGGTATCGACGCCGGCTGGCTGCGCGGCGCCGGCTGCGTATTGATCGTGTGGCTGGCGTTCCTGCTGTGGAGCTTGAGCCGCAAGCACCTGAGCGCGCCGCTGGTGTGGACGATCATCGGCGTCAACCTCGCCTGGATCGCGGCCTCGGTGCTGGTGCTGGTGGAAGGCGCGATCGCGCCGAACGCGCTGGGCATGGCCTTCGTGCTGGCGCAGGCGGCGGTGGTGGCGGTGTTCGCCGAGCTGCAGTTCTTCGGGCTGCGTCGGCAGCAGCGCGGCTGAGCGGGGCCGGTATGGGCACTGTCCATCCGCGTGAGTCGGGCAGAACCGCCGCGATTGCGGCGGTTTTGTCGGTTGCGCCGGCGGCGTTGAAGCGGAGTGGGGCTGCGCCGGCGGCGTTGCCGCATGTTTGTGCCTGGTGTCCGGATTTGATGCGGTGTCGGGCGCCGGCGGCGTCTTTTGGTGGGGAGGGCAAGATCAAAATGGGTTCCGGCTTTCGCCGGAATGACGGTGAGTGGATTAGCGACCGGAATGACGGTGAGTGAGTTAGTTACCGTCATTCCGGCGAAAGCCGGAACCCATTTTGACTTTGCTCCCGACCACCGCGCCAGAACCGTTTGCCGGCAGCGCTTACAACGAAACCGACCTGCGCGCGCTGCATCTGTACCTGCGCCAGTTGCCGCCCCGGCCCGCCGGACAGCGCTGAACGCTACGCCGCATCGCCGTTCGTCGCGCGCGCGGCGGCCGCTGACCTGAGACCGGCGGATTTCGCGTCAGTCGCAATCGCGGCCGATCGCGCGCAAGCTGTGCGCAGGCATCGTTTGGGGAGGGGATGGCGATGAAATCCGCGTATAAGGTTTGGACTCATCCGCTGTGTGCGGCGCTGTGCCTGCTCAGCGCGCCGGCATGGGCGCAATCCGAACCCAAACCCGCGATCCCGCCGCTGACCACGGAGGCGGCCGCCGCGATGCTCGACGGCGGCCTGACCCTGGAACAGCGCAAGGACGGCGATTTCGACGGCGACGGCGAGACCGACACGGTCATCGTCGGCCGCAGCGACGACCGACGCGTGTTGATGGCGTTGCTGGCCTATCGCAGCGAAGTCGACCTCGGCCACCAGCCGGTCGGCACGCTGGAACTGGATGCGTATCCGCTCGGCGGCGCGTCGATTTCGATGCGCAAGGGCGTGCTGGTGATCGAAGACCTCACCGGCGGCACCACCGCCACCCAGACCACCTACCGCTATCGCTACGAGCCCAAAACCCAGCGCATGCGTCTGATCGGCCTGGACGCGCAGAACTACAGCCGCACCAACAGCCACGGCACCCTCAAGCTGAGCTGGAACCTGTTGACCGGCGACCGGGTGATCGAGCGCGGCGAGCCGAATGTCTCGGGCAAGGGCGATGAGGCGATCGTCTACGCGCCGGCCAAGCGCGACAAACGCGCGAGCAAGCCGCTGTACATGGAAACCACGCCGAACCCGGACGAATTGCTCAACACGTTGTAGCCGGGCTGCGTTCCGAACCCACACCCCGTCACTCACACCCCGTCATTCCGGCGGAAGCCGGAATCCATTTTGACTTTGCTCTAGTCACCCAGAACAACGCGGCTACTTCAGCCCCGCTCAACCAGCAACAGGCCCGACATAAGAAACCTCGACGATCGCAAACCGCGCCATCCCCCCCGGCAACTGCGCGTCGAACTCATCGTCGATCCGCCGCTTCAGCATCGCCCGCGCCAACGGCGAGTCGATGCTGATGTAACCCAGCTTGGCGTCGGTCTCATCCGGCCCGACGATGCGATACCGCGCCGTCTCGCCGCTGACCACGTTCTCCACCTCGATCCAGGCGCCGAAAAACACCGACTGCGGATCGCTGGGCGTGGTCTCGATCACCCGCAGCAACGGCAGCCGCTTGCTCAGATAGCGCACCCGCCGATCGATCTCGGCCAGTTGCTTCTTGCGGTAGGTGTACTCGGCGTTTTCCGAACGGTCGCCCTCGGCCGCGGCCGCCGCCAGCGCCTTGACCACCTCCGGACGGCGCACCCGCCACAGCTCATCGAGCTCATGCTTGAGCCGCGCGTGGCCCTCCCGGGTGATCAGGGCGGTGCTGTGTTCGGCAGGGGGGCGCCATCGGCCCATCGCAACGGCCATCGGTACAAGTGGGGCGGCCGTTATCGCAGAGTGGGCGGCGGGGTTCAAGCGCGATGTCGCGCGTTCGGCTTGCCAAGGCCGCAACAGACCGGCAACGTTGTGACCGCCGAAACACTTCCTTCTCTTTTCCTGTCCCCAACCCATGCTGATCCTGCCGCTGCACCGGCCGTTCACCCGCGCCAACTTTCCGTTCGTGACCGTACTGCTGGCCGTGATCAACGTGTTCGTGTTCTTCGCCCTGCAAGGCGGGGACCGCGAGGGATTGGAAAAGCTGCGCCAGTACTACCTGGAATCGGGGCTGGGCAAAATCGAGGCCCCAGCGTATGAGCGCCATCTGCGCGAAACCGGCCAGCGCGAGGCGATGACTGCCTATCAGGCCATCGACGCGAACGAACGCATGGCCTACGTCGGCATGCGCACGCTGACCGACGTCGGCTTCGCCCAGGCCCTGCGCGGCGGCGCGCTGTTCGAGGACGCGCAAACCCTGGAGCGCTGGAAGCCGCTGCGCGCGGATTACGACAAGCTGCAGGGCGAGGTGTTCACCTTGCGCCACATCATGCGCAGTTCCGAGTTCGACCCGTGGCGGATGTTCTCGGCCGCGTTCCTGCACGGCGATCCGATGCACCTGATCGGCAACATGGTGTTCCTGCTCGCGCTGGGACTGCTGGTGGAAGGCGCGGTCGGCCCGCTGCTGTTCGCGCTGCTGTACGTGCTCGGCGCCTACGGTTCCAGCGCGGCCTCGTTGCTGTGGCGCTGGGGCGAAGCCGGCGGCGGGCTCGGCGCGTCCGGCGCCATCGCCGCGCTGATGGGCGCGTTCTGCCTGGTCTGGGGGCTGCGCCCGGTGCGGTTTTTCTACTGGATCGGCGTGGTCTTCGATTACGTGCGCGCCCCGGCGATCTTGCTGCTGCCGGTGTGGCTGGGCTGGGAGCTGTACAACCTGTTGGCGAATTCGGACATGGGCATCGGCTTCGACGCCCACGCCGGCGGCTTGATCAGCGGCGCGTTGATCGGCGCGGCGTTCGTGGCGCTGGGGCGGGTGCGCGAAAGCTTCGTCGGCGACGCTGCCGAAGCGGCGGCGCCGGACACGCGCTGGGAGCAAGCGCAGCGGCACCTGGGGCAGATGCAATTGCCCGAGGCCGACCGCTTGCTGGAGCAACTGGAGCGCGAACAGCCGCAACGGTTCGAAATCAAACTGGCGCGTTACCGGGTGGCGCGCAACGGCGGACGGCGCGATCTGCTGGCCCAGCGCGGCGGCGACTTGCTCGCCGCCGTCGCCGACAACCTGGAAGGCGTGCGGGCGCAGGCCGAGGCCCTGAAAGCGCTGGAAACCTCCGGCGGCGCGTTCGACGCGGCGCAGCGGCAGGCGTTGGCGCGGGCGTGGATCAAGTTGGGGGCATTCGATGAAGTCGAAGCCTTGCTCAGCAGCGAGGCCAGCCGCGCTTTGCCGGAGCAGACCCAGGCGCAGCTGTGGTTCGAGCTTGCATTGGGGCATCGCGACCGCCATGCGCCGCAGGCTCAGGCCAAGGTGTTGCGTGGGTTGATCGAACGCTATCCGCTGCAGCCGCAGGCCGAGAAGGCGCGGTTTTTGTTGGAGCATGAGCTGAGCGCACAGGGCTAAGCGTCTGTAGGAGCGAGGTCCTACGGGGATTGCCTGCGGTCGCGAGCTGCGACTGCGCCGATATAGCCGTGTCGAAACCCGCGCAATCGTTGCGAATTCGCGGTCGCAGCTCGCGCAGCTCCTACAGGGGCTGCGGAACGTTGCTGGTCGACCCCGCATGGCCTACCTGTAGGAGCGGCGCAAGCCGCGACCGCGGAAATCCAACTACGGCGATAGCCCCGCTTGGCGCCCGCCAGGGATCAAGCCTTCACCGGCGCCAACGGCTTCAACGCCGCCTGCAACTTCTGCCGCAACTCATCGTCCTCGCACCGCGCCAGCGCCTGTTCCAACAACGCCCGCGCCTCATCGTCGCGACCGAACCGATCCACCAGCAGCAACGCCGCATCCAGCGCCCACCGCGGCGCCGAAGGATTGCGCGGCGACTGACGCAGCAGCGAGCGCAGCACGTCGACCGCCAACTGCGACTGACCGGCCAGGCGCGCGCGTTCGGCCAGACGCTCCGCGTGCTCGCTCTGCATCGGCGCGAACTCCGGATCGGCGTCCATGGCCTCGCGCAACACCGTCAGCGCGCGGGTCTCCTGCTTCTCGATCATCAGCAGGTTGAGGTACTGGCGCGAATGCTCGCTGCGTTCGGCCGGGCTGCCGTCGGTGCGCAGCAGGCGGTGATACAACTCGTGCACTTCCGGCGTCACCGAACGCACCCGGATCTCGGCGCGCAAGGTCTCCTTGGCCGCGTCGTTGTGGCCGTCGCGCACCAGCGCCTGCGCGCGTTCGAGCAAGTCGCCGTCGCGGTTGTGCAGGGTGGGCAGGGCGTTGCGGTGGCTCTCGGGCTCGTAGCCGAGTTCCTCGTGGTACTGATAAACCAGATAGCCCATCAAGTGGAACGCGGCGAACAAGCCCCAGAACGAGACCAGATTCAACAGCGGCCCGCCCAGGATCACCGGGATGAACTTGGCCATCCAGATGCCGGCGGTGGCCACGCTGGCCTGGATCACGAACAGCAACCCGAACACCGCCAGATACGGCCAGCCGACCCGGCCGATGATCGCGAACGAGGTGGCCGGATTGAGCGCATTGCTCAAGCTGCCGTCGATCGCCAGCGACATGATGCAGCCCGGCTGCAGGAACACGATCGCGGCGATGGTGAGCAGGCCCACCAACGGCCCGCCGAACAACAACGCCACGATCACCACCACCATGTAGATCAACTGCAGCGCGATCAAGCGCCAGACCACGCCGCCGTCGACCTTGAGCACGCTCTCCGGCGGGTCCATGCGCCCGTCGGCGGTGGCGCGCAGGATTTCGAAGGCGTACTTGTACGCCGCCAGCCAGGTGATCAGCTTGAACAGCCAGCCCACGCCCGGCAGCGCGCCGAGCAGGGCGATGAACACCGTCAGCATCAACAAGGTGTAGAACGCCGCGCCGCGGATCGGGTACAGCGAGATCGAACGCAGCCGGTGCCAGAACGGAACCGGGGTCGTAGAGGTCGGGTTGGGCGGCATGGCAGCGGTCAAACCGTGACGTAAGTCGGGATCGGGCTACGTTAGCCGATTCCTGGGCCGCCCGGAC
>NZ_JBAMDI010000174.1:0-19144 GCF_036961695.1 Pseudomonas sp. CGJS7
GCGCCGCTGCGGCGTCCCCATTGATACATGCCGATGCCGGTGGCGGCCAATGCGGCGATCCAGAGCAGCGGGCGTAACTGCTTGAGCGGTGCGGTCATCGGTGCGCGGCGAGGGCGGTGGTTTGCGAATCATAAGCGCAGATCAGACCCGGCCTATACGCCGGCGGGCGCGGCGATTGAGGATTGCGACCGGTCCGGTTGGCGATGCCGGTCCGCCTCGCCGAGCCGCGCGAAGAGCCTCCGCCGCGGCCGGTTGGTTGTCGGCGTACCGATGCCGAACGCGGTCCGGGGTCTTGAGCCCCGGACCGCGTAGGCCAGCAATACACGGCTGGCGCTGCTTGTGATCGCGATGGGTTGCCGCTCGGCGGTGTTCGTCGCGGCTTATCCCGCTGCGATGCCGCGGGCGATGGCGGGCTTATGCGACGCGCGGGCCGAGCAAGTCGGCCAGATCGACGCGACGCAGGAACTCGGCGCGGATCCGGTCGGCCACGGCGCTGACGGTCGCCGAACCGTCGTCGGCCGGATCGACGTGGACGCGGAACGGGCGTTTGCCGTGGGGGCGTTCGACAATCGCCACCATTGCCTCGGCGACCGTGGCCACGTCGGCGTCCTCGGGGACGGTCGCGGCGAGCTTGCGCAGTATTTCCTCGCCGAAACCCGCGGTCGGGCCGGCATCGTAATCGGCCGCGCGAACGCGGTCGGACGGCGCGCCGGCATGGGCGAAGTGGTTGGTGCCAGAGGTGAACGCGCCGGGCACCAGGATCGAGGTTTCGATGCCCCAGCGCGCGAGTTCGCCGGCGTAGCTGACCGCGAGCGAATCCATCGCCGCCTTGGCGGCGAAGTACGGCGCCAGATACGGCGGCGTGCCGCCGCGCGCGCTGCTGCTCGACACCCACAACAACAGCCCGCGCCGCTGCGCGCGCAGCTGCGGCAGCGCGGCGCGGTTGACCCGTTGCGCGCCGAGCACGTTGCTGTCGTAGAGCTGGGCGAATTGTTCCGGGGCGAAGGCTTCGGCCGGGCCGAACGCCATGTGGCCGGCGTTGTGGACCAGCACGTCGAGGCGGCCGTGCTCGGCGAGGATCTGGGCGATCGCGGCGTCGGCCGAGTCTTGCGAGGCGATGTCGAGTTCGAGCGTGCGCAGGTCGACGTTGTGTTGGGTGGCGTAATCCAGCGCGGCCTGCGCTTGCGTCGCGTTGCGGCCAGCGCGCTCGCGCATGCTGGCGTAAACGGTGTGGCCGGCGCGGGCGAGGGCGCGCGCGGCGAGCGCGCCGAAACCGCTGGATGCGCCGGTGATCAGAACGATTTGCTGGTTCATGGCAAAGCTCCGCTGGCGGGCGCCGTGCGGCGCCCGGGGGGGATGGGATGAGTGAGGGTGAGAGCGATGCCGTGAGCGGCATCGCGGCGACAAGATTGGTCTACAAGATCGAATGCGGATCTGTTTGTTCGTCGTTCCCGTGAAGGCGGGAATCCAGAGCCAACAGCCTTCAGCGCCATCCTTCCAGAACGTCATTCCCGCGAAAGCGGGAATCCAGAGACTTCAGCGCCATCTTTCCAGGACGTCATTCCCGCGAACGCGGGAATCCAGCGACTTCAAACGTCCTCGCACGAAAGGCCCTGGATTCCCGCGTTTGCGGGAATGACGGCAGGTAAGTGCGTTGTTTCTTGCTCCTTACTTCCTACTCTCGAATCCCGAGTCAGAAGATGTAACCACCATTGACCCGCAACACCTGCGAGTTAACCCAGCTGCCATCGGGCCCGGCGAGAAACGCAACCGCAGCCGCGATCTCTTCCGGCGTCCCCAACCGCTCCAAAGGCGCAAGCTGGCGGAAGTGCGCGATCTGTTCTTCGCTCTTGCCGTTGAGGAACAATTCGGTCGCCACCGGTCCCGGCGCGACCGCGTTGACGGTGATGCCGCGCCCGCGCAGTTCGTTGGCGAGCACGTGCACCAAGCCTTCCACGCCGGCCTTGGAAGCGATGTACGGGCCGTAGTTGGGGAAGGCTTTGCCGATCACGCTGGTCGACAGCGCGACGATGCGGCCGCCTTCGCGCAAGCGCTTGGCCGCTTGCCCGAGCACGATGTAGCTGCCGCGCAGATTGGTCGCGATGACGCGATCGAACTCGCCGAGGTCGCCGTCCTGCACCGGCACATACGGCATCACGCCGGCGCTGTTGACGACCACGTCCAGGCCGCCGAAGGCCTGCTCGGCCTGATCGAACGCGCGCTGCATGTCGGCGGGGTCGGCGACGTCGCCCTGCACGGCGACGGCGCGGCCGCCGTCGGCCTGGATCTGCGCGACCACGGCCTCGGCCGCGGCGGCGTTGCCGGCGTAATTGACGGCGACGGCATGGCCGTCGGCGGCCAGGCGCAGGGCGATGGCGCGGCCGATGCCGCGCGAGGCGCCGGTGACCAGGGCGGAACGGGAAGCGAGCGGCGATTGGGTGGACATGGCGGACTCTCCGGTTTCGGGCGGCGGGGCGGGGCGCCCCTGCATCGCGGTGGAGGCAGTCTGCTCGTTGACCAGTCCTGGATAAATGGCCTTGGATTGGTAATACAATTCAATAAACGCCAACAATAGGCCGCCAGGAGCCCGTCATGGACCGTTTCGAGGCCTTACGCTTGTTCACCCGCATCGTCGAACTGGGCAGCTTCACCCGCGCCGCCGCCGTGCTGGACCTGCCCAAGGCCACCGCGACCCACGCCATCAAGGAGTTGGAGGCGCGTCTGGGCGTGCGCCTGCTCGAGCGCACCACCCGGCAAGTGCGGCCGACCCTGGACGGCCGCGCGTATTACGAACGCTGCGTGCACGTGCTGGCGGAACTGGACGACGCCGACTCGGCGCTGACCGCGACGGCGCGCGATCCGCACGGGATGTTGCGTCTGGATCTGCACGGCACCCATGCCACCGGCATCATCCTGCCGCGGATCGATGAGTTTCGCGCGCGCTATCCGCGGATCGAGTTGGAAATCAGCAGCGGCGATCGCCTGGTCGATCTGGTCGGCGAAGGCATCGACTGCGTGGTGCGTTCGGGCGTGCCGCGCGATTCATCGTTGGTGGGCAAGCGTTTGGCGGTGATGCCGGAGGTGGTATGCGCCAGCCCCGACTATCTGCAGCGCTTGGGTACGCCGCGCCATCCCGACGAACTGTCGGCGCATCAGGCGGTGGGGTTTTTCGCCAGCAATCGCGATCTGCGTTATCCCTTCGAACTCACTGTCGACGGGCAATTGCGCGAGTATCGCTTGAATGCGTGGATTTCGGTCAACGATGCCGCTTGTTATGTCGCGGCGGCCTTGCGCGGTTGCGGTTTGATCCAACTGCCGCGGCATGGGGTGGAGCGTTATCTCGATGACGGGCGCTTGATCGAGGTGCTGAGCGAGTACGCCAGTCCGGGGGTGCCGGTGTCGGTGCTGTATCCGCAGCATCGGCAGTTGTCGCCGCGGGTGCGGGCGTTTGTGGATTGGGTGGCGGAGGTGTTCGTGGATAAGTTTGGGGTTATGGCGGTGGGGTGAGGGGGTAGGAGCAACAGCAACAGCAACAGCAACAGCAACAGCAACAGCAACAGCAACAGCAACAGCAACAGCAAATCCCCCCCTGCCCCCCCTTTTTCAAAGGGGGGAATCTGTCTCGGGGATTAGTAAGTGGGTGCTGTAACTCGGTCTTGGCAACTGCCTCAGCCAGCGACGCAGCCCCGACCATCGCCACCTTTAGCAAAGGGGGCAGCGACCGCGCAGCGGTCGCGGGGGATTTGAGCCGCAGAGGTCAAAGCCGCAACCGCGCGCCGGCCCTCAACCAACTCAATCCACCCACTCGCGCACATAGCGCATCACCCGATCCACCAGATCCGGCTCCTGCTCAGCCGGCGCCGCCGCGGCCCGCTGCAACCGCTGGCTCAACCCCGGTGCCGGTTTGGCCAACGTACCGAAGTCGCGCACGATCCCCAGCGGCGCATAACCGCTATACCCCGGGAACACCGGCGCCAGATTGGTATGCCCCATGCGCTTGAACAAAATCTCCGACAGCACCTGGCGATGATCGGTAGTCACCGGCACGTCGCCGAAATGCGGCGACAGGATTTCCGGATCCAACCCCGACCACGAACCATAGAAACGCCGCCCGTTGACCGCGCCGCCCAACACCAACACCGGATTGCCGTAGCCGTGGTCGGTACCGCCGTTGGCGTTGGCGCGCACGCGCCGGCCGAACTCGGACTGCACCACCACCGTCACCCGCGAGGCGTGGCCGCTGGCGTCGAGCGCGGCGTAGAACGCCGACAGGGCCTGCGACAACTCGGCGATCTTGTTCTGGTAGTAGTGATAGCCGCTGCCCGCGGTGCCCTGACCGTCGTGGGTGTCCCAACCGCCCAAGTCCAAAGTGGCGTAATGCAGACCGAGGTTGAACTGGATCGATTGCGCGATCGTCCACAACTGCTGGGCGAAGCCGCTGGTCGGCCAACCCGCGGGCGGTGCGCTGTAGGTTTGTTGCGCGATCACCTTGAGCGCGGCGTCGGCGCGTTGGCCGCCCAACTCCAACGGCGTGCTGCCGCCCCACAGACTGCCCAGGGTTTCGTTGACGCCCTTCAATCCAGCCGGCGAATCGCTGCGGGTTTTCTGCCACGACCACGCGCCGGCGTTGAGCGCGAAGTCCGACGGGCTGCCCATGGTCAGCGCCTGCACCGATCCCAGCAGCCCGGCCGGTTGCCGCGAAGCGACGCCGAGCGCGGGCACTTTCTCCACACCGCTGAGGTTGGGCTGGGTGTTCATCGCCCGCGCCAACCAGCCGCTGCCGATGCCTTGCTGCCCCGGCGTACCCAGGTCGATGTAAAGCTGCGCGTCGAAGTGGCTGCGGGTGACGCTGGTGAGCAGGCCGCAGGCGTGGACGATGCCCAGACGGCCGGCGTTCCACAGATCGCGCAGTCCGCTGGCTGAAGGATGCAGGCCGAAACCGGTGCCGCTGCCGTTGGCCAGGCTCAGCGGCAACGCCGCGTAAGTGCCGGTCGCGGCGATGGCCAGATTCGGCCGGGCCTGTTCGTAGAAACCGCGGTCGGCGCCGTCGATCGGCACCACCAGATTCAAGCCGTCCAGGCCGCCGCGCAGAAACAGATGCACGACGGTGTCGTGGCCGTTGGCGGCGGCGAAAGCGGAATTGGCGAACAGCAGGGAAGGGCCGCCCACCGCGCCGATGGCCGCGGTCGCGGCGGTGCCTTTGAGGAAATCGCGTCGAGTCGTCATGTCGGCGTCCTGGCTTAGCGGCTGAGGAATTCGGGCGACATCAGGATCAGGGACACCATGCTGCGCAGGCGCTCCTGGTTGTAATGCCGTTTGAGGTCGTTGCCGGCCCAGGCGTTGGTGTCGGTCACCACGTACGCGGCCGGGTCGCCGTTCTGCGCCATGAACGCGATCAAGGCCTGTCGGCGCTGCGCGGTGGGCAAGTAGCCCAGGATGCGCTGACACCAGAAGTCGACCAGCTTGGTCGGCGTCCACGACGGCACCTTGCTGCGCGTGGTCGCCAGGATCGGCGCCAGCGGCACGTTGTTGTCGTTGGTTTCGGTGAGCCAGTTCAACAGCTTCCAGGTCATCGCGTAGCTGCCCGAACCCGACCAGGCTTCGCGCGTGTCCGGATAGCCGTTGGGCGAGGGCCAGTCGTACGGCGCGTGGCCGGTGAAGCCCATGCGCCAGGAGAACTCATCGCTCTTGGCGTTGCCGATGGCGATGGTCCAATCGCTGTCGAGCGTGCGCATCGCCGCGGCGACCGCTTCGAACGGACGCCGCGATTTCGCGCCCCAGGTCTGCATGAACGCGCTGCTGTTGAGGATGTGGCGCAACACCTTGGCGATCTGATCCGGCGCCTGCCAGTTCTGCCGGAAGATCAGCGCCGCGCTCTTCACCAGGGCCGGATCGGGCGTGTCGCTGACGAAGCGGCGGATCAGTTTCTTGCACACGAAGCGGGCCACGCCGGGGTGGCTGGCCAGACGGTCGAGCACGTCGCGCCCGTCCTTCAACGCCGGTTGTTCGGGATAGAGCATGCGCCCGAGCAGGAACTTCGGGCCGGCGTCGTGCCAGGCCTGGCGATAGACGAAGCTGCCGTCGTTGTCGTTGGGATATTCCCAGTGCCCGTTCTTGACCGACCAGCCGGTGAAGGCCGACGCGGTTTCGTACACGTCGATGTCGGTGTAGCCGGCCGGGTAGTTGGGATCTTCCGCATCCGGCGGCACCTGGAACGGATCCATGAAGCCCAGATAGTGCTCGGCGCCCAGGGTGTGCAGCTCCAGCAACTCGCGGGCGAAGTTCTCGTTGGGGCCGGCGCGGGTGTTGGAGGCGTTGTCCAGGTAGTAGAGCATCGAGGTGCTCTTGGCCACCTGTTCGAGCATGATCCGGAAATTGCCGAACACCTGCGGCCGCAGCACGTCGCGCTGGTAGTGCACGTAGACCGGGCCGGCGTCGTAGTCGGTGGCCATGACGTTGAAGTGGTCGTGCCAGAAATTGACCATCACCTCGCGCAGCTGACGCTTGGAATGGACCGCGCGCACCAACGCCGCGCGCTGCGCTTCCCAGGCCGGACGCATGCGGATTTCGTAGGCGGGATTGGGCTTGACGTGATCGGCCCACAATTGGGTCAGCGACTTGTTCAAGGTCGAATAACCGGCGTTGGCCAGGCGCGTTTCCACCGCGCTGTCGTCGATGTTGGCCCAGTCCAGCTGCCAGTCGACGTAGTTGGCCAGACGTTGCGCGTCGGTGCTGCCGAGCGCGTTGAATTCGGCGATCGATTGCGGCGTGGCGCCGTAGCTCAGATTGCCGAGCACGCGGATCCAGAACGGCGGACGCGGCAGATCCTTGGGCAGGGCCAGCACCGGCGCAGCTTGCAGGTCAGGCGCCGCCGCCTGTTGTTTGCCGCTGGCGGCATCGAGCTTGACCCGCGCGGCCTTGGACGGTGCGGTGCGGCCGAGCGCGCCGTAGCGCTGCAACAGGTGCTGACGAAGCGCCGCCTGTTCGGAGGCGGAGAGAGAGCGGGTCATGGCGCACTCCTAATGGGCGGGCGATAGGGCGGGCAGGAGGAGCGCGAGCTTATGCGCGTGGACAAGCGGCAAAGCCTTGGCTGCGTCACAGATCGCCGCGCGCGTAAATGAACTGCGTCACTGTTCCAGACCCGATCTTCGCGCGGCCTGCACAATGCGCGTCACGGGTATCGACGCAGGCGTGCAATGGGTCACGCGCGCAGTGATTAGCCGGTGTCGCTGGATCTGTGTTGTTTGCCGTGTTTGTCTGTTCGCGATCGCGGCCGGGATTGTAATTTCCCCGTAATTCCGGGGATTAGCGCACAAGCCGTATGTGCCGCGGAACGTACACTGTTGCGACACGAAGCAAATTCCCGGTCGCCATAAGCAGATGCACGCCCTTCATTTCTGCAGGTGCTGCGCAGCAACAATTATGGCGTGGAAGCCGTGCCGTATCGTTCTGGGGATCGCATACAGCGCGCACGGCGCCCCTTCTTCCAAGGACTGTCCATGCAAGCTGTGATTCGGCCTCTCGCCCGGCTGCGACGCCGCCCGCTGTCCGTGTTTCTCGCGCTGGCGCTGCCGGCGATGAGCCTTCCCGCGCTGGCCCAATCGGGCGATGCGCCGCCCGCTTCGGACGACAAGCCCGCGACCCTGATCGATCAAGTGGTGGTCACCGGTTCGCGGATTCCGCGCGCCAGCCTGGAAGGGCCGTCGCCGGTGACGGTGATCAGCGCCGAGGAGATCGACAAACAAGGTTTCCGCAGCGCGTTCGACGCGCTCGCCGCGCTGAGCCAGAACACCGGCATGGTCCAGGGCGAGGATTTCGGCAACACCTTCACTCCGGCCGCCAACGTCATCAACCTGCGCGGCCTCGGCCCCAACCACACCTTGGTGCTGATCAACGGCCGCCGCCAGGCCGATTACCCGCTGGCCTACGAAGGCTCGGTCAACGTGGTCAATCTGGCCAATATTCCCAGCGCATTGATCGAGCGCATCGAGGTGCTCGGCGGCGGCGCCTCGGCGGTGTACGGTTCCGACGCGGTCGCCGGCGTGGTCAATTTCATTCTCAAGAAGAGATTCGACGGCACCCAGTTGAACCTGCGCGCCGGCGGCACCGAGCACGGCGGCGGACAGAACCAGCGTCTGCAATTGGTCAGCGGCCACTCCACCGACCGGTTCGATGCGGTGTACGGCCTGGAACTGGGCCGGCGCGAAGCGATCTGGGGCGACCAGCGCGACTTCATGGATTCGCTGCTCGACAACCCCGGCAGCAACACGATTCTGCCGACCCAGGTCGGCTTCCGCCGCAACGCGCGCACCAACGGTTTCATCGATCCGGGCGCGGCCTGCGACGGTTTGTCCGGCCTCTATCATGGCTCTACATTCCGCGCCAACAACCCGCGCCAGGGCTGGTACTGCGGCAGCAACGAAGCCTCGCCGGCGTTCTGGACCGTGCAGACGCAGAAGAAAAGCGCCGACGCTTACGGTCTGCTGACCTGGCACCTCAACGAAGGCACCGAGTTGTTCGCCGACGTGCAGTTGGGCGTGTCCAGTATCGAGAACAATACCCGCGCGCCGAGTTGGACTTCGGACAACAACTATTTCTTGAATCAGGCCACCGGCCTCAACGAGATCTGGTATCGCCGTATCGCGCCGGAAGAAATCGGTTCGGCCCATGCCAACAACAACCGCTTCCTGGAACGCTCATGGGCGTTCACCGTCGGCGCGCGCGGCGACTTCGGCGACAGCGACTGGAAGTACGAGCTGGCCTACAACCACGGTCGCAACGAGAACCGGACCAAGCGCCGCCAGTTCCTGTCCGGCATCAACGAGTTCTATCTCGGCCCGCGCCTGGGCACCACCGCCGCCGGCATCGGCATCTACAACCCCGATCCCTCGCGCTTGTACCAACCGCTGAGCCCGGCCGACTATCAGCGCCTGACCGGCTTCTACGAAGGCGTCAACGCGGCCTGGATCCAGAACCTGAGCTTCAGCGTCAACGGCAGCCTGTTCGATCTGCCGGCGGGCACGGTCGGCTTTGCCGGCGTGCTCGAAGCCGGCACCCAGGGCTACAGCAACCGGCCCGACCCGCGCCTGGGCGATGGCACGTTCTGGAACACCAGCGCCGGCTCGCGCGCCAGCGGCGACCGCGACCGCTACGCCATCGGCGCGGAAATCAACGTGCCGATCTTCTCCACATTGACCGCTTCGGCCGCCGCGCGTTACGACGAATTCCGCTTCGCCGGGCGCAAGTCGGGCAAGGCGACCTGGAACGCCGGCCTGGAATTCCGCCCGACCGACACCTTGCTGGTGCGCGGCACCGTCGCCACCAGTTTCCGCGCGCCGGACATGAACTACATCTTCGCCGCCGAAACCCGCGGCTATAACCCGGGCATGACCGACTACTGGCGTTGCCGCACCGCCGGTCAGCCGTACGCCAGCTGCGATTTCTCCGGCCTGGCGATCGACTACACCAGCACCGGCAACTCGGGCTTGAAGCCGGAAAACGGCAAGTCTTATGGCCTGGGCGTGGTCTGGTCGCCGTCGCAGCACTTCGATCTGTCGGTGGACTACTACAGCATCCGTCTGGACGACGAACTGACCAACCTCGACAGCAGCCGGATCCTGCGCGAAGAAGCCGACTGCCGGCTGGGCCAGACCATCGCCGGCGAAGCGCGCGACATCAACTCGCCCAACTGCCGCGAGGTGATCGGCCGGGTGATCCGCAACCCGGCCGACGCGCCGGTGCAACCCAACCAGGTGCGGCGGGTGCTGGTCAACGCCATCAACGCCGCGTCCGAGCGCAGCGACGGCGTCGATGTGAAGACCAACGTGCGCTGGAGCGCCGGCCGTTTCGGCGATTTCGCCGCGCGGTTGGCCTACACCTTGGTGATCAAGCGCGAGTACCAGCAGTTCTCCGACGATCCGAAGATCGATCGCCGCAATGATCTGGACTATTACGATTGGCGCAGCAAGGCCAACGCCGGTCTGACCTGGACGATCGGCTCGTGGACCACCAACGTGGCTGCGTTCCGCAATGGCAGCCTGCCCAACGGCGACGGCAGCGGCCGCATTGCGCCGTATACCAAGTACAACGGCAGCGTGTCGTACCGCTTCGGCGACAACTCTTCGCTGTCGCTGATCGTCAACAACCTGCGCGACTCGCGTCCGCCGGCGGACGGGTTGGGCGGTTGGCCGTTCTATCCGGTCGGCAATTACGATCCTTACGGCCGTCAGTTCTGGCTGGAATACGACGTCAAGTTCAACTGACGTACAAAGCCCCTCTCCCGCTTGCGGGAGAGGGGTTGGGGTGAGGGCCGCCACAGCTCGCCCTCATCCGCCCTCCGGGCACCTTCTCCCGCAAGCGGGAGAAGGGAAGAGCAACACCGCTTGCGTCTTGAGCCCCTCTCCCGCTTGCGGGAGAGGGGTTGGGGTGAGGGCTGCCAAGGCTTGCCCTCATCGGCCCTCCGGGCACCTTCTCAGCCATGCACATCCCTCGGGCGCCGCAAGCGGCAGAAGGGAACAGCCCGACACCCGAATCGTCCATACTTCGCACCGGCTCAGATGAGCCGGCGCGCGCGCCGACGCGCGCGCGTTTCTCTACCCAAGGAGCAAGTATGCGAATGGAAATTCGTGGTGCGCGCCGCTGGATGGCCGGATGGGCCGTGGCGCTGGCACTGGTCAACGGCAGCGCGACAGCGGCCGCATTAACCGCCCCCTACGTCCTGCAGGGGCTGCAACCGGGCGGCGAGTCGATCCGTTACGCCGCCGGCGCCGACGGCGGCCTGATGGCCTTGGCCGGCCGCCCCGATCTGCAGACCGGTACGGTCAGCCGCTTCGACCGCAACGGCCAACTGTTGTTCTCGCATTCGATGGCGGCCGATTGGAACGACATCGCCAGCGACCGCCTCGGCAACTACGTCACCGCCAACGTCACCAGCCAAGGCGTATTCGCCGCCGTCTTCAACCGCAACGGTACGGCGATCGTCCCGCGCTTCCAGGTCAGCGCCCGCGCCCAGACCCAGACTTTGCAGGTGGCGATGAACGAAAGCGGGATGTTCGTGGTGGTCTACAACACCTCGGCCGTCCAGCCCAGCGCGCCGACCATCCACTCGACCTATGCGCGGGTGTTCAACCGCGACGGCAGCGCCCGTACCAGCGAGTTCCTGATCGCCACCGGCAATCCCGAAACCCACGTGCATTCGTGGGCGTTGGCGATCGACGGCGCCGGCACCTTCACCGTCAGCCTGTTGCGAGTGCCCCCGGGCCGCGGCGAACAGCGGATCGTGCGTTACAACCGCGACGGCGTATACCAAGGCGGAATCGACGATCCGACCGGGCGCGCGATCAATGGCGAGATGGTCGGCGAGAGCGCCAATCTGGCGGCCAACTCCGCCGGCCAGCACGTGTTCGGCTGGGGCGGGATCATCGTAAGCACCCGCATCAGTTCGGCCCGGATGCAGCGCTTCGATGCGACCGGCGGCTGGCTCGGGTCGCAGGTCCTGTTGGGTCGCGACCCGGACGGTTCCAGGGCGCTGGCCCATAGCGAAGCCAAGGTGGCGATCGCCGGCGACGGGCGCACGCTCGCGGTGTGGTCGCGGCGTTCCTCGTACTCGGATCTGTACGCGCAATGGAATGTGTACGGACGCGAGTTCCGCGCCGACGGCACGCCGCTGGGCGATGAGTTCCGCATCGATACCGCGCCGGCCTCGGCGTTGCTGTATCCCGATACGCTCGACGTGCTGATGACCGCCGACGGCCAATACACCGTGACCTGGGCCGAAACCGACGGCGGCCAGCAGCGTCGGTTGGCGCGGCGTTATCGCATGGAAGGCGGTCCGGCGGTGCAGACGCTGAGCAGCGGCGTGCCGATCGGCGGCCTCAGCGGCGCGATCAACAGCTTCCAGTACTTCCGTTTCACCGTGCCGCCGAACACGCCCAGCTTCACCTTGACCTTGAGCGGCGCGGGCGACGCGGACATGTTCGTCAAGTACGGCGAGCCGCCGAATCTGTACAGCTACGACATCGCCACCGGCATCGCCGGCAGCAACGAGGGCGCGCTGGTGAACAACCCGCCGGCCGGCGATTTCTATGTCGGCGTGTTCGGCTACAGCGCTTACTCCGGCGTGAGCTTGCAGGCCGATTGGTGATCGCGCGGCGGTAACTCGAAGAAGAGAAAGCGGGCTTGCGCCCGCTTTCTTTTTGTCGCCGGTTTTCGGCCGCAGAACTTACCGCGGCGAGTTGATCTGCACGTCGCGGCTGAGCGTGGCCGACACGCCGATGTCGAGGTTGGTGCGGGTGACGTTGACGATATCGACCAACGGCCGCCCGCCGCGATAGCGCTGGCTGCAGTTCTGGGTATCGCAGGCCAGGATCAGGCCGGCGTCGTTGCTCCACACGTAGGTGTAGTTGCCGGCCGGCAGATTGCGCACCTGGACGTCGGCGCGGCAGCTGCTGGCGCCCTGATAAAAGCTCGAGCCGCGGCCGAGATTGCCCGCAGGCGCCGGCAGATTGTTCGGGCTGACGAAGCAGTACAGCACCGGCCGATTCGACAGGGTTTGCGCCGCGGCATCGGGCGCGTGGCCGGCCGAGCCGGCCCCGATCAAGGCCAGCGCCGCACACGGCGAGCCATTCATCGCTATCGATCCATTCGATTTCATGACGTACGTTGCTTTGTATCGTCAGACCGTCCTGGCCGAGCGAGCATAGCGCCGAGCCGTTGCGGAACGCGCGATCTGTCTGTTTCGACAGGGCAGGGACGGGAACTGACCGGGGCGGGAAGTCGGATGCGATTGGCCGTGCCGGCCGGATGGAATGGGACAAGTAAGAAAAGTACGCCGCGACGTCTTTTTCGCCCGCCCCGGGGCGATGCGCCGCAGCCGCTGATAACGCGATGGTGCACAATCCCCAGGCGTCCGCCGAGCGGGCGCCGCGCGCTAGCTTGCGCGCGCCAAACATCAAGGAGCAATCATGCGAATGGAAACAGGGAAGATGCGCTGGGCGTTCAGCGCGATGATCGCAGCGACGGCGTGGCTCAGCGGCACCGCCGCGGCCGCCGCGCTCACTGCGCCGTACGCGCTGCATGGCCTGGATTTGAATCAAGACCCGATCTATCTTGCCCGGGGCGCCGGCGATGGCCTGTTGGTGGCCGGCAGCCGTTACGACACGCAGAACACGCAGGTGCAGCGCTTCGATTCGGCCGGGCAATCGCTCGGCCCCGCGCAGTGGCTGGCGGGGCGGTGGAACGACATCGCCAGCGACGGCACAGGCAATTATGTGGTCGCCACCAGCGGCGATCAGGGCGTGTGGGCGACCTTGTTCAATCGCAACGGCGGCGTCGCGGTGCCGACCTTCCAGGTCCACACCGCGGCTCACCTGGGCGTGCACGCGGCGATGAACGAAGCCGGCGCGTTCGTGCTGGTCTATACCCGCTCGGTGCCCGATGCCAACGGCACGCCGATCTACACCACCTTGGCGCGCACCTTCAACCGCGACGGCACCTCGCGCAGCAATGCAATCCAGGTCGCGCACGGCGACAACTATGCCAACTACGGCGCCACCGGCGTATCGATCGACGCCGCCGGCAATTTCAGCGTCGTCATGATCCACGTCGGCGGCAACAAGATCCAAATACGGGTCAATCGCTACAACGGCACCGGCCTGCTTCTCAACTCGTACGACCAGGTCAACGACACCGGTTCGGCCAACGAAGCGGGCGTGGACGGCGCCAGTCTGGCCGGCAATGCCGCGGGCGAACACATGGTCGGCTGGCGGGCCTTCGATATGCCCACCGGGACCGCGTATGTGCGCGCGCAGCGGTTCGGCGCCAACGGGCAGAAGGTCGGCACGCCGATGTTGCTGGACAACGATCCGGCCGGATCGGTCGGCAATGGGCGCTACCAAGCCAAGGTCGGCGTCGCCGACGACGGCCGTTTCGTCGCGGCGTGGGCGGCGCGTACTTCCGCGCTCGACGCGAACGCGCCCTGGGGAGTGTTCGCGCGCGAGTACGCTGCGGACGGGACGCCGATGGGCGCGGTTTTTCGGGTCGATTCTGCCGCGGAGTCGATCCCGGTGAATATGTACTCGGTGGAGGTGATGATGTCGCCGTCGGGTCAGTACACGGTCGCCTGGCGTAGCGACAGACAAATGGCGCGGCGCTACAACATGGAAGGCGGCCCGCAAGTGACCGAGTTGAGCAATGGCGTCGCCGTTGGCGGCCTAAGCGGCGCGGCCAACACCTTCCGCTACTTCCGCTTCAGCCTGGCGCCGAATACGCCGAATTTCCGTCTGACCATGACCGGCGCGGGCGACGCGGACATGGTGGTGCGTTACGGCGCGCCGCCGACGCTGAGCTCCTACGACTTTTCCACCGGTGTGGACGGCAGCAACGAGGTCGCGCAGATCGGCAGCCCGCCGGCCGGCGACTTCTATGTCGGCGTGTTCGGTTACACGAGTTATTCCAACGTGAGTTTGAAAGCCGATTGGTGACGCCGCCGATCGGGTAGACCGGAAGCGGGCCGCACGGCCCGCTTCTTTTTTCGGCCGGCCCCATCGCAGCCCGCGACAGATTGCCGCGGCCGGCCCGTGCCAGGAGTGCGATAATCGGGCTTCCGTTCGCGAGGGCCGCCCGTGCTGCAACTGCTGATCTACCTGCGTTACATGGCGGTGGCCGGCCAGATGCTCACCGTGGTGTTCGTGATCCAGCGGCTGAATCTGCCGATTCCGGCCAAGCCGCTGCTGTCGATCTCGGCCGGCCTGCTGGCGTTCAACGTGCTCAGCCACTGGTGGTCGCTGTCCCATCGCGGCGATGCCGGCCCGCGCGCGCTGATCCTGCAACTGCTGGTCGACCTGCTGGCGCTGACCGCGTTGCTGTACTACTCCGGCGGCCCGGCCAATCCGTTCGTGTCGCTGTATCTGATGCCGGTGGCGATGGCGGCGATCGGCCTGGAGATCGCGCCGATGCTGGGCCTGACCGTGTTGACCGCGGGGCTCTACACCTGGCTGCTGCGCCATCACCTGCCGCTGCCGCACGTGCACGGCAGCGACTTCCAGCTGCACGTGACCGGGATGTGGGTCAATTTCCTGCTCTCGGCCGGAATCATGGTGGTGGTGCTGAGCCGCTTCATGACCATCGTGCGCGACCAGCGCCGGCGTCTGTCCGAGGCGCGCGAGCGCGCGATCCGCGATGAGTCGCTGTCGGCGTTGGGCTCGCTCGCCGCCGGCACCGCGCATGAGTTGAACACGCCGCTGGCGACGATGGGGCTGTTGGTCGACGACTGGATGTCCAGCCCACAGCCGCCGCCGCGCGAAGACATCGAACTGCTGCGTTCGCAGCTGGCGCATTGCCGCGATCACGTGCGCGCGCTGGCCGAGATGGCCCGGCGCGGCGCCGCCGGCGAAACCACCCTGGAGGACGCCGACGGCTTCGTGCATGCTTGCGTCGACCGCTGGCGCCTGCTGCGCCCCAACGCGACGGCGACGTTCAGCGCCGGCGCGCCGAACCGCAAGGTGCACGTCGACGCCAGCCTGCCGCAGGCGCTGATCAACCTGATCAACAACGCCGCCGACGCCAACGCCGCGCGCGGGGTCGACGAACCGGTGGAAGTGTCGACCCAGGCGCGCGAGGGTTGGCTGACCATCCGCATTCTCGACCGCGGCGCCGGCCCGGCCCGGATCGCCGCGCGTCCGCGCCTGGACAGCGAGGGCCAGGGCCTGGGCATCGGCCTGATGATCTCCAAGGCCAGCATCGAACGCAGCCGCGGCCGCATGAGCCTGAGCGAGCGCGAAGGCGGCGGCTGCGCGACCGAAGTGGACTTGCCGCTGGCGCCGACATCGCAAGCCGCGCAGGCCGACGCATGAATCTGCCCGCGCGGATCCTGTTGATCGACGACGACCTGGCGTTCTGCCAAGTGCTCGCGCGCATGCTCGCGCGCCGCGGGGTGGAGGTGCGGGCGCGTCACGACGCCGCCAGCGCGCTGAGCGCGCTGGACGATTTCGAGCCCGAGGGCATCGTCCTGGATCTCAAGCTCGGCGCCGACAACGGCCTGCTGATGATCCGCGACCTGCGCGAGCGCTGCCCGCGTGCGCGGATCGTGCTGGCCACCGGTTACGCCAGCATCGCCACCGCGGTCGACGCGATGCGCCGCGGCGCCTGGAACTACCTGCCCAAACCGTTCGACATCGACGCGCTGGCGCAGTCGTTCGAATCGCCGTCGCCGGAAGCGCCGCCGGAGCCGCCGGCCGAACCGCCGTCGCTGCGCCGGCAGGGGTGGGAGCATATGCAGCGGGTGCTGGCCGAATGCGGCGGCAACGTCTCGGCCGCGGCGCGCCTGCTCGGGGTGGATCGACGCACGTTGCAGCGCAAGCTGGCCAAGCGGCCGGTGCGTGAGCGGCCGGAATAGCCGGGTCATCGCCGAAGCCTTGTGGGAGCGGTGTCTGCCGAGATCGTGCCGATGCGCGACGGCGAGAGTTTCGTCGTGGTTGTTGATTCGCGGTCGCTACAGGTAGCCCAGGTCGATCCGTAGCCCCTGTAGGAGCGGCGCGAGCCGCGACCGCGTCAAATCACCGACATCGAAAATTCGACGCAGCTGCGAACTCGCAAGTCGCAGGGCTGTAAAAACCCACATCGAAGCAGGATATTGCTCGTCAATGGAAATCGCGCGACTGCGTCGCCAAGGTTCCCAACAACGCGGTCAGATCCTCCATCCGCGAGGCGATGATGTGCTGCACGCCATCGACCCGTTCCAGCTTGCCGTCGATCGCCATCAAGCGCGATTCCACCAGCACCCGGCGCTGGCGCTGGGCCAGATCGCGCCAGACCACCGCGTTGACCATGCCGTCTTCGTCCTCCAGGCTCAGAAACGTCACTCCGCTGGAGGTTCCCGGGCTCTGCCGCACCGTCACCAGACCGGCGAAGCGCACCTGGCTGCCGGACGCGGTCTTGGCCAATTGCGAGGAACGCCGGCAGCGGCGCGCATGCAGCGCGCTGCGCAGCAACGACAGCGGATGCCGGCCCAAGGTAGTGCCGAGCAAGGCGTAGTCGGCGTTGACGTCCTCGCCCGCGCTCGGCAGCGGCAACGAGACCGGCGCTTCCTCGCGCGCGATCCCGGCGAACAAGGGCAGTTGCGTATCCACCCCGGCCACCGCCCAGCGCGCGCGGTGGCGATGGCCGGCGAGCGCGCGCAGCGCGCCGGAGTCGGCCAGCAACGCGCGTACGCGCGCGTCGATCGCCGCGCGCGCGCACAAGTCTTCGACATCGCGCCACGGCGCCCGCGCCCGCGCATCGCTGATGCGATCGGCGGAGGCTTCGTCGAAACCGCTGATCAGGCGCAGGCCCATGCGGATCGCATGCGGGTGCTTGCCGCGCGCGCCCGGCGCCGATTCCAGGGTGCAGTCCCAATCGCTGTAGCGCACGTCCACCGGCAGCACGGTCACGCCGTGGCGGCGCGCGTCGTGCAGGATCTGGCCGTGGGTGTAGAACCCCATCGGCATCGAATTGATCAGGCCGCAGGCGAACGCCGCGGGGTGGTAGTACTTGAGCCAGCAACTGACGTAGGCGATCAGGGCGAAACTGGCGGCGTGCGATTCGGGGAAGCCGTAGCTGCCGAAGCCCTTGATCTGTTCGAAGATGCGGTGGGCGAAGTCTTCGCTGTAGCCGCGCTCCAGCATGCCGCCGCGCAAGCGCTCGCGATGCGGCTCCAGGCCGCCGTGGCGCTTCCACGCCGCCATCGAGCGGCGCAACTGATCGGCCTCGCCGGGCGAATAACCCGCGGCGACGATGGCGATCTGCATCACTTGTTCTTGAAACAGCGGAATGCCCAGAGTGCGCTTGAGCACTTCCTTGAGCGCCGCGGAAGGGTAGTCGACCAGGCTCGGGTCTTTGCGCCGCAGCAAGTACGGATTGACCATGTCGCCCTGAATCGGCCCTGGCCGGACGATCGCGATCTCGATCACCAGGTCGTAGAAACAGCGCGGCCGCAAACGCGGCAGCATCGACATCTGCGCCCGCGATTCGATCTGGAACACGCCGACGGTGTCGGCCTCGCAGATCATGTCGTAAACCTTCGGATCGTCTTCGTGCCTGACGATGCCCTGCATGTCCAGGCCGCGCACGCCCTGGGCCTCCAGCAGCGCCAGGGTCTTGCGCACCGCGGTCAGCATGCCCAGGGCCAGGCAATCGACCTTGAGCAAACCCATCGCGTCCAGATCGTCCTTGTCCCATTGCACCACGGTGCGATCGTCCATGGCCGCGTTCTCGACCGGGACCAGGGTGTGCAGCGGGCGTTCGGAGATCACGAAGCCGCCGGGATGCTGGGACAAATGCCGCGGGAAACCTTCGCCGACCAGGATCGAGGTCAACGCCAATACGTTGCGCAGCAGCGGCGAATCGGGATCCAGGCCGCGCTCGCGCAGCTGTTCGGTTTCTGGAACGCCGCTGCTCCAGCGATCCAGGGTGCGCGCCAGCTCGCTGATCTGATCCTGCGGCATGCCCAGCGCCGCGGCCACGTTGCGCACCGCGCTGCGGCCGCGGTAACTGATCGCCACCGCGGTCAGCGCGGCGCGTTCGCGGCCGTAGCGGGCGAACACGTATTGCAGCACTTCCTCGCGCCGCTCGTGTTCGAAATCGACGTCGATGTCGGGCGGCTCGTTGCGCTCCACCGACATGAAGCGCTCGAACAGCATACCCATGCGCGAGGGATCGATCTCGGTGATGCCCAGGGCGTAGCAGACGATGGAATTGGCCGCCGATCCGCGGCCCTGGCAGAGAATGTCCAGCGAGCGGGCGTAGCGGACGATGTCGTGGACGGTGAGGAAATACGATTCGTAGTTCAGTTGGCCGATGATCCGCAGTTCGTGCTCGATCTGCCGGCGCGAATCGTCCGGCACGCCTTGCGGCCAGCGCCTGGCCGCGCCGATCTCGATCAGCTTGGGCAGCCAGGTTTTCGCGGTTTCGCCGGCCGGCACCAGTTCGTGCGGGTATTGGTAATCGATGCCGCGCTTGAGGTCGAAGCCGATGCAGCGTTCGGCGATCCGGATCGTTTCGGCCAGCAGCTGCGGCGGATAGATCGCCTGCAAGGCCTTGCGGATGCGCAGATGGCGCTCGCCGTTGGGGAATAAAAGCGCGCCGGCCGCGGCGACGGTGGTGTGACGGT
>NZ_JBAMDI010000175.1:0-18775 GCF_036961695.1 Pseudomonas sp. CGJS7
TGGGCCATTGCCGCTGGCTTGTTCGCGTTGCTGTGGCTGGCCACCTTGGTCTGGGCCCTGCATCTGCGCAGCCAGCCGCAGCGCGCGTTCGCGCCGGTCGACGCCGGGCCGGCGGCGGCGAGCGCGCCGGCCTCGCTGGCGTTGAACATGCCGGCCTTGCGCCAGCTCATCGACACCGGCGATTTCGAACGCATCGCCGGGGTTCTGCGCGGTCTGGCCCGCCCGCCGGCGGCCGACGACGACGAACTGGTCGAGCGCCTGGCCGATCCGGCGCAACGCGAAGCCGTGCAGGCCCTGCGCCGCGCGCGCTGGGGCGGCGGCGACGGCGTGGCTGCGCGCAACCTGCTGCGCGCGGCGTTCGCGACGCCGCCGCAGTGGCGGCAGACGCAGGCGGAAACGGCCTCGGCGTTGCCGCCGTTGTATCCGTCGCGGCAGGGGTAGGAGCCGGTTTGGGGCCGGGGTAGCGGACGTGGGCGGAGCCGTGGATTCGTAGCCTTCGTCGCCGTCCTTTCAGGGCCTCATTCCCGCGAATGCGGGAATCCAGAACCTTCAGCGCCATCCCTCCAGGTCGTCATTCCCGCGAAGGCGGGAATCCAGAGACTTCAGCGCCATCTCACCAGGACGTCATTCCCGCGAAAGCGGGAATCCAGCGACTTCAAACGTTCTCGCCCGAAAGGCACTGGATTCCCGCCTTCGCGGGAATGACGGTAGGTGAGGGCGTCCCGTGCCCCGCTTCCCAAGTCCCAAGTCCCAAGTCCCAAGTCCCAAGTCCCAAGTCCCAAGTCCCAAGTCCCAAGTCCCAAGTCCCAGAACGGCCCGGTCGAACCCCTGGTGTATCCTGCCGAATTGTTTTGGCCAGGCCGGATTCATGAGCGAAACCCTCACTTCGGGCAAGAAACTGCCGCTGCACTGGAAAATGGCGATCGGCTTCGCCGCCGGCCTGATCCTGGGGCTGATCGTCTACGCCGCCGGGATCGGCGGCGCCAGTTGGGCGCAATTGGCCGGCAACGCCTGCCCGGCGCCCGGCGCCGGCGTCGATCTGGGCTGGCAATGCCGCCCGTTGCTGAAGCTGTTCACCGAAATGGTCACCGGCCCGGCCGGCGAGATCTTCCTGCGCCTGATCTTCATGCTGGTGATCCCGCTGCTGTTCTCGGCCCTGGTCATGGGCGTGAGCGAGATGGGCGATATCCGCTCCTTCGGCCGGGTCGGCTGGCGCACGCTCGGGCTGACGGTGGTGATGTCCGGCCTGGCGGTGGTGCTGGGCCTGGTGATGGTCAACATCTTCCAGCCCGGCGCCGGCGTCGATCCGGCCCAGGCCCAGCAGTTGATGAGCGAGAACGCCGAGCGCGCGCAAAGCATCGTCAAGGGCAGCACCGATGCGCCCAAGGGCATCCAGATGCTGGTCTCGATCGTGCCCAGCAACGTCATCCAGGCCGCCGCGGACGACGCGATCCTGGCGGTGATGTTCTTCGCCCTGATGATCGGCGTGGGCATGGTGCTGACCAAGTCCAAGGCCGTGGACACGCTGCGCGACGGCATCCAGGGCTTGTTCGATATCTCCATGACCCTGATCGGCCTGGTGATCAAGCTGGCGCCGTACGCGGTGTTCTGCTTCATGTTCAACCTGGCCTCGGCGTTCGGCTGGGATTTGCTGTTCAAGCTGGCCAAGTACGTGCTGGTGGTGGTGGCGGCGCTGGCGATCCACTTGTTCGTGGTGTATTCGCTGGCGATCAAATTCATCGGCGGGCGTTCGCCGATCGAGTTCTTCAAGGGCGTGCAGGAAGCGATGGTGCTGGCGTTTTCCACCGCCTCCAGCAACGCCACCCTGCCGACCGCGCTGCGCGTGGCCGAGGACGAACTCAAGCTGCCGCGGCGCGTATCGCGCTTCGTGCTGACGGTCGGCGCGACCGCCAATCAGAACGGCACCGCGCTGTTCGAAGGCGTCACGGTGATCTTCCTCGCCCAGTTCTTCGGCGTCGATCTGACCCTGGGCCAGCAGGTCATGGTGATGCTGGTGTGCATCCTCGGCGGCATCGGCACGGCCGGCGTCCCGTCGGGTTCGCTGCCGGTGGTGGCGATGATCTGTGCGATGGTCAAGGTGCCGCCGGAAGGCATCGGCCTGATCCTCGGCGTCAACCATTTCCTCGACATGTGCCGGACCACGCTCAACGTCACCGGCGATATCGCCATCGCCTCGATGGTCTCGCGTGGGGTCGAAGACCCGCCGGCCGAGCAACTGGCCGATTGAGTCCGAAAAGCCCGCCTTCCGGCGGGCTTTTTCGTAGTGACGGCCGCCTCTTGTAGGAGCGGCGTCCCACGGGATTTCCTTCGGTCACGAGCCGCGACCGCGGGGTTGCCCGCTTGCGGCGCGAGCACGAAACCCCGCGGTCGCGGCTCGCGCCGCTCCTACAGGAGGCCGTCGAAGCAGCGTGCCGATCCTGCCGTTTGGCCGCGCCAGCGGGCCGGCGAAGCCTGAATCCGGCGTCCCGGCGCACGCTTCGGGGCGACAGGGCCGGCCCGGGATGGGACAATGGCGGTTCTTCGCCGGTCCGCCCGCTTCGCTCCTGGCCCGGCCTTCCCGCTCCGCCCTCAGCCGCAGACGCCCATGACGACGCCCAGCCGCCGCGAACTCGCCAACGCCATCCGATTCCTCGCCATCGACGCGGTGCAGGCCGCCAACTCCGGTCACCCGGGCATGCCGATGGGCATGGCCGACATCGCCGAGGTGCTGTGGAACGACTACCTCAGCCACAACCCGGCCGATCCGAAGTGGCTCAACCGCGACCGCTTCGTGCTCTCCAACGGCCACGGCTCGATGCTGCAGTACGCGCTGCTGCACTTGTCCGGTTACGACCTGCCGATCGAAGAGCTCAAGCGCTTCCGCCAGCTGCATTCGCGCACCCCGGGCCACCCGGAAAACTTCGAAACCCCCGGCATCGAGACCACCACCGGCCCGCTCGGCCAGGGTTTCGCCAACGCCGTCGGTATGGCGCTGGGCGAGAAGCTGCTGGCGCAGCGCTTCAACCGCGAAGGCCATGCCATCGTCGATCACCGCACCTGGGTGTTCATGGGCGACGGCTGCCTGATGGAAGGCATCTCGCACGAAGCCGCCTCGCTGGCCGGCACCTGGGGCCTGGGCAAGCTGGTCGCGTTCTGGGACGACAACAAGATTTCGATCGACGGCAACACCGACGGCTGGTTCACCGACGACACCCCGGCGCGTTTCGAGGCCTACGGCTGGCGGGTGATCCGCAACGTCGACGGCCACGACGCGGTCGAGATCAAGACCGCCATCGACACCGCGCTCAAGCACGGCGACAAGCCGACCCTGATCTGCTGCCGCACCACCATCGGTTTCGGCTCGCCGGGCAAGGCCGGCAAGGAATCCTCGCACGGCGCGCCGCTGGGCAAGGACGAAATCGCCGCCACCCGCGCCGCGCTGCAATGGCCGTACGCCGAGTTCGAAATTCCGCAGGACATCTACGCCGGCTGGCGCGCGCGCGATCGCGCCGCCGAGCAGGCGAACTGGCAGCAGGGCTTCGACGCCTACGCCGCGCAGTTCCCGGCCGAGTCGGCCGAACTGCTGCGCCGCATCGCCGGCGATCTGCCCAAGGATTTCGTCGCCCAGGCCGATGCCTACGTCGCCAAGCTGCAGGCCGACGGCCAGACCATCGCCTCGCGCAAGGCCTCGCAGATGGCGATCGAAACCTTCGCCCCGCTGCTGCCGGAACTGATCGGCGGATCGGCCGACCTGGCCCATTCCAACCTGACCCTGTGGAAGGGCAGCAAGTCGGTCGCCAGCACCGATCCCAACGCCAACTACGTGTACTACGGCGTGCGCGAGTTCGGCATGACCGCGATCAGCAACGGTCTGCAACTGCACGGCGGCTTCATTCCCTACGACGCCACCTTCCTGGTGTTCAGCGACTACGCGCGCAACGCCGTGCGCATGAGCGCGCTGATGGGCGCGCATGCGATCCACGTCTACACCCACGACTCGATCGGCCTGGGCGAAGACGGCCCGACCCATCAGCCGGTCGAGCATCTGGCCTCGCTGCGCTACATCCCGCACAACGACGTATGGCGCCCGTGCGACGCGGTCGAGTCGGCGGTGTCCTGGAGCGCGGCGATCCAGCGCAAGGACGGTCCGAGCTGCCTGATCTTCTCGCGCCAGAACCTGACCCATCAGCCGCGTTCGGCCGAGCAAGTCGCGCAGATCGCGCGCGGCGGCTACGTGCTGCGCGACAGCGACGGCGCGCCGGAGGTGATTCTGATCGCGACCGGTTCGGAAGTCGGTCTGGCCACCCAGGCCGCCGACGCGCTCAGCGCCGACGGCGTCAAGGTGCGGGTGGTGTCGATGCCCTCGACCGACGTGTTCGACCGTCAGCCGCAGGACTACCGCGACTCGGTGCTGCCCAATGCGGTGCGCAAGCGGGTGGCGATCGAAGCGGGCATCAGTGACTTCTGGCGCAAGTACGTCGGCCTGGACGGCGCGGTGGTCGGCATCGACCGCTTCGGCGCGTCGGCGCCGGCCGAGGCGCTGTTCCCGTATTTCGGCTTCACCGTCGAGCGGGTGGTTGCGGTGGCCAAAGCGCTGAGCTGAGGCCGGGGCGGTTTCGACGCGGCCGCGGGCCGCGTCTGCACCAGCTGAATCGAGTTGTAGCAAACCGAAAACCGAGGCGGAGACGCCTCGGTTTTTTGTTTTCGCGCGATGCAAAATGGCACGTATTTTGTGTCCAGGAACCTCCGGACCCGGCGCCCGCGACATGATCCGGCGGTCGCTGCCGGTGGTGTAGCCCTGGAGCGGTCGTGCATTGGCGCGGACCGCTCCGCATCGCAGGTAGCGCAGTCGTATGCCGCAGCAATCTTTGTCAGAGTCGCAACCGCGCCTGCCCCAACTCGACGCCATGCGCGGCCTGGCGGCCTTGTACGTGGTGATCTTCCACGTCATGGCCATGCCCGAGCCGGATCTGGCCGTGCCCGCCGCGGCGTTGCCGATCGTCGGCATGGGCGGCACCGGCGTGGCGCTGTTCTTCGTGATGAGCGCGTTCTCGCTGTGTCTGACTTGGCCGCGGCATGCCGAAAGCGGAATGCCGCTGGGCAGTTTCTACCTGAGCCGCTTGTTCCGGATCGCGCCGCTGATCCTGGTGCTGTTGAGCGTCATGGTGTTCAAGGACCAGTTCCGCCCGGCGCCGCTGTACAGCTACGTGGAAGCGGCCTGGAACTATTCGCTGCTGTTCGGCCTGTCGGCGCAGTGGCAGCAGGGCATCGTCATGGGCAGTTGGACCATCGGCGTGGAGATGCTGTTCTACGCGCTGTTTCCGCTGATCGCGATGCGCTTGCGCGGGCTGTGGCCGCAACTGGCGTTGCTGGTGCTGAGCTATCTGTTCGCGGCGTGGGCGAAAACCGGTTTGCCGGCGGGGCTGGCGCACTTCGGCGCGCATATCGGCCTGATCAGCCAGATGCCGGTGTTCGCGCTGGGCTGCGTGCTGTTCGAACTGTGGCGGCGCATGCGCGGGCTGCCGCAGCGGCGGGCCAGCGCGATCGGCGTGGCGCTGTTGCTGGCCGGATTGGCGGGATTGGGCGGCTTGTTCTACGGCGTGTTGCCGACGATCCCGCTGCTGTCGGACAACACCTGGTTCCTGGCGGCGCTGTTCTACGGATCGATGCTGCTCGGGTTGCTGCTGGCGAGCAATCGTTTGCTGGTCAACCGCGTCACCTGCTTCCTCGGCGCGATCAGCTACTCCTTGTACCTGGTGCATCCCTTCCTGGTCTCGCGCCTGTACGGCGTGTTCGCCAAGTTCTATGCGGCGCTGCCCGACGGCATCGCTTATCTGGCTTGTCTCACGCTGAGTCTGGCCCTGACCGTGCCGGCGGCGTGGCTGACCTATCGGTTCATCGAAAAGCCCGGCATCCGCCTCGGCCACCGGCTGCTCGCGCGCCTGCGCGCGCGCAAACGCGCCGACGCCGCGAGCGGCGCGGCTTACTGAAGCTGCGCTGCGAGGCTCAGCGCGCTTGGGTTTCGCGCAACCCCAGCGTCACCAGACGCGCTTCCAGGCGCTCGCCGAGCGTGGACGGCTGCTGCAGTCCCATGCGTTGCATGGCTTGGTTGTCGCCGCTTGGCGCAGTCCACAGCGCTCGCCACACCGTGCTCAGCTTCGCCCCGCGCGTGGCGGTGTTCGCCTTCAGCCAGCCCAGCGCCTTGACCAGGCGCTGCTCCACTTCGGTGAAGTCGCTGCCGAGCGGATAGTCCGGCAACACGCCTTCGGCCCGAAACGGCGCCAGTTTCGCGGCCAGCGCTTGCGCGGTGTTGTCCGCGTTCACGCGCGGGGTCGCGCGCGGCAGCTTGCCGCTGTCCATCGCCTGCATCAGCAACGGCACCCGGAACGGGTCGCCGGCGACGGCGGCCATCGCCGCGATGCAGTCTTCGTCGGTCTTGCCGCGCAGATCGGCGATGCCGTACTCGGTGATGTAGATATCGCGCAGATGGCGCGGGATGGTGGTCTGCGCGTAGTTCCAGACCACGTTGGAGCGCACTTGTCCGCCGGATTCGCGGGTGGCGCGCAGCATCAGCACCGAACGCGCCTCGGGCAGGGCATGCGCCATCGCCACGAAGTTGTATTGGCCGCCGACGCCGGACACCACGCGGCCGTCGTCGAGCGTGTCCGACACCGCCGCGCCGAGCGCAGTGGCCATCATGCAGCTGTTGAAGAACCGCGCATCGCGCCGTTGCAGCCGCTCCAGGGTTTCGTTGCCGCCGTAGAGCTCGTTGACCTCGCTGATCCGGCGCATGCTGATGCCGCGTTGCTGCTCTGCGGGCATGCGCCGCAACCAATCGTAGAAATCCGGCGAACCCAGGTAGAAGCCGCCTTGCAGGAATTCGCCTTCGCGCTCCAGGCGCTGGTGGTCGTCGGCGCTGGCGTTGCCGTCGTGCAGGCGGCGCATCAGCTCCAGATCGTCGACGACCTTGCGCTTGATCACGCCGACTTCCACCAGGCGGCGGAAGCCTTCGTTGATCATTTCCGAACAGCCAAAAAGCCCAAGCTCAAATGACCCGAGCGGCGCAACTGGCGCCTTCGCGTTACTACCGCGCCGTAGGTCATCGTTGCCCGAAACCGCGCCATCGGGCGCCGGAACCGCCACGCCCAAGGCCCGAATCACCCGCAAATACGCCGCGTTGTCGGTATGCCGCAACACCAGCGCATGACACAAGGCATCGGCCAAGGTGCCGATACCGATCTGCAAAGTACCGCCATCGCGCACCAGCGTGCTGGCATAAAACCCGATCGCATAATCCGCATCGCTGACCGGTTGCCGCGGCAGTCCGAACAGTTTCGGATGCGGCCCCGGCGGCGCGACGATGGCGTCGAAGAAACCGGGCTCGACCGTGGCGCTGCCGCCCAGCCACGGCAGTTGCGGGTCGATTTCGGCGATCAGCAGCGGCCGCGGCAGACCGCGCGCGACGATCGCGTCGATCGCATCGAAAGTCAGATCGGTATTGCACGACAACGACAGGCGCGAGCCGCCGGCCGGGTCGGCGGCGACCTTCTGCACCACCGCGTTGACGCCGCGGTCGGCCAGCGCGCGCGCCACGTGGGTGTAGTTGAGGCTGGCGTAACGGCGCTGCGCCGCCGCGGCATTGAGCAGCGCGCCCGATTGCAGGTAGAACTCTTCGATCTCGATGTGCGCGGGCAGGGCGTTGCGCTTGAGCGCTTGCACATAGCGCAAGCGCGGGAAGTCGTCGCCGAAATGGCGCTGCGCGAACGGCCCGATGAAGCGGCCTTCCAGTCCCTTGCCCGCGCCGGGCGGGTCCAGCGACAGCGCGGTGTACAAGTGCAGCGGCCGCGCGCTCTCGCGTTCGGCGCGCTCGTACAGCGCGTTGAGCAGGCGGTGCGGCTTGCCCAGGCCCAACGGCGCGCCGACGTGCAGGGCGCCGTCCAGGCGCTGATAGAGGAAATCGACGGCGTCGGCCAGGGATTCGAAGCGGGCGGGTTCGTTCATGCGACCAGTATCGCAATCCGGGCATATCGTTGCTTGCAATTTACGTTTACAGGTGTAATCTCAATAAAAATTACGGATGTAAACGATGCAGATCAGCGAAGCCGAATCGGCGGTGATGGACGTGCTGTGGCAGCGCCAGCCGCTGAGCGCAGAAGAGGTGGTCGCCGCGCTGGCCGACAGCCGCTCCTGGCAGGAAGCGACGGTCAAGACCTTGCTCAACCGCTTGTTGAACAAAGGCGCCATTCGCGCCGAAAAAGACGGCCGGCGCTATTTGTACGCGCCTGTGCTCAGACGCGAAGACTGGGTGCTGGATGAAAGCCAAGGCTTGTTGGAGCGTTTGTTCGGCGGGCGCGTGGCGCCGTTGGTCGCGCACTTCAGCGAACAGCGAAAGCTCAGCCGCAAGGACATTGCCGAACTGCGCAAACTCTTGGAGGAGATCGACGATGAATCACGTTGAGCTGATCGGTCTGCTGGCGGAAACCAGCGCGGCGATGAGCGCCGCGACCGTGCTGGTGCTGCTGCTGCGCGGGCCATTGCTGCGCTGGTTCGGCGCGGGACTGGCCTACGCTTCGTGGTGGCTGGTGCCGTTGACGACGTTGGCGGTGTTGCTCCCGGCCGCGCCGCGTCCGCTGGTGCCGGGCAACTGGATCGTGGTTGCCGGTGGAGCGGTGCCGACGACCGCGCCGGTTCCCCATTCGCCCAACGCCGACCCGTGGCTGGCGCTGAGCGTGCTGTGGTTGATCGGCGCGGTGGCGATGACCTTGCTGACGGTATGGCGCCAGCGCCGTTTTCAACGCGGCCTGGGACCGTTGCGGCCGCGCGGGGACGGCACGCATCAGGCCGGCGCGCAAGCTGGATTGCCCGCCGCGTTCGGACTGCTGCGGCCGAAGATCGTGGTGCCGGACGATTTCGAACAACGCTACGACGCCGAACAACAGGCGCTGATCCGCGCCCACGAAGCGACGCATATCGCGCGCGGCGACCTTGGCTTCAACGCATTGGCGATGGCCTTGCGCTGCCTGTATTGGTTCAACCCCTTGCTGCACTACGCCGCCGCGCGCTTCCGTCACGATCAGGAACTGTCCTGCGATGCGCGCGTCATCGCGCGCCATCCGCAAGCGCGCCGCGCTTACGCGCAAGCCATGTTCACGACCCAGCTCGCGGCGCAGGTCACGCCGTTGGGCTGCCACTGGGGCTCCACCCATCCGTTACGGGAGAGAATCGAAATGCTCAAACGCGAAACCCACACCAGGCCGCGGCGCGTCGCCGGCGCGCTATTGATCCTCGCGCTGGGCGGCCTGGCCGGCGCCGCGGCCTGGGCCGCGCAACCGTCGCTGTCGCCGCGAGAACGGCAGATCACCCTAGACACCACGCTGACCATGTCGAAGTGGACGTCGAGGATGATCGCGATGAATGCTGCGGAAAAAGCCGGCCTGCAAATCGTCAATCCGCAAGCGCTGGACGACCGCAAGAACACGACGATGAAATTCGACCGGGTTCCGGTCGCCACGATAATGGAACTGGCGGGCATGGAAAGCGGCACCGAGCCGCGCTTCGATGTCGATCGGGTGACTTTCGTGCCCAGCGCCAACCCGCGCATCTTCGCGGGGAACCGCTACGTCGGGCCCGATGGCTCGCTGCTGCCGGTGCCGCCCGCGGACGCAACTTCGATTCCGGCGCCGGCGCGTTAATCGCGTCGCGTTCAGCGCGCATCGCCCTGCGTGGGCGGCAAGAGGCTTGCGATCCGAGCAACCGGCGGCTGAAAGCGGCAACGGCCGCGGCGAAGCCGATCGGCGTGTCGGCGCGAACGATACCGGGTCCGCGGCCCGGTATCCGTTCTCGCCTCATGCCAGGCTGTGCACCTCGTCGGCGATGCGCCGCACTTCCTCGGGGTAGTGGCTGACGTAGATCATTGGCAGCGCGGTTTCGTCGCGCACCCGCTGCAGATACGGCAGCAGTTCCTCGCGACGGTTCATGTCGAGCATCGACAGCGGTTCGTCGAGCAGCAGAATCCGCGGCTGCGAGAGCAGGGCGCGGCCGAGCGCGACGCGCTGCATCTCGCCGCCGGACAAAGACGCGGTGCCGCGTGCCAGCAGCGGGGCGATGCCGAGCAGTTCGACGATGGCGTCGAGTTGGAACCGGGTTTCGCGCGCGGCCTCGCCGCGCAGGCCGTACAACAGATTGCCGCGCACGTTCAGATGCGGAAACAGGCGCGCGTCCTGAAACACGTAACCGATCCGGCGCCGGTGCGCGGGCAGGTCCACGCGCGCGGCGCTGTCGAACAGGCGCCGGCCGGCGATCTCGATGTGGCCGCGATCGGGCCGCAGCAGTCCGGCGATGGCGTGCAACAAGGAGGTCTTGCCGGCGCCGGAATCGCCGACCACGGCGATCACCCGCTGATGGCCGCGGATCGAGAAGCTGCGGCGGAAACCGCCGCGGCGCAGTTCGATATCGATGTCGAAGCTGGGCGTCGCGTCGTCGGCTGTCGATTCGCTCGACGCCGATGCGTCCGTCGCTTGAGGACCGGTCGCCGCGCTCATCGCTGTGCGCTCGCGCGCTGGCGCTGCACCAGCCATTCGGACACCAACACCGCGGCGAAGGAAATCGCCACCGCGACCAGGGCCAGGCGCAGCACGCCCGATTCGGCGCCGGGGGTCTGCATCAATCCCCAGATCGCCGAAGACAGGGTCTGGGTTTCGCCGGGGATATTGGAGACGAAGGTGATCGTCGCGCCGAACTCGCCCAGGGCCTTGGCGAAGCACAATACCGCGCCGGCCATCAGCCCCGGCCAGGCCAGCGGCAAGGTCACTCCGAAGAACACCCGCCACGGGTTGGCGCCCAGGGTCGAGGCGGCCTGTTCCAGACGCCGGTCGACGCTTTCGATCGACAGGCGGATCGCCCGCACCATCAACGGAAATCCCATGATCGCGCTGGCCAGGGCCGCGCCGGTCCAGCGGAACGCGATGCTGATGTGCAGATACTCCGACAGCAAGCGGCCGATCGGCCCTTGCGAGCCGAACGCGAGCAGCAATGCGTAACCGGTGACCACCGGCGGCAACACCAGCGGCAGGTACATCAAGGTGTCGAGCAGCAGCTTGCCGGGAAAACGCACCCGCGCCAGCAGCCAACCCATCGCCACGCCGAACGGCAGGCTGCACAGCGTGGCCACGCCGGCGACCTTCAGGCTGAGCGCGATCGCGGTGAGTTCGGCGGGACTGAAATCGGGCATCGGCGAAGCGTGCGCGGCCGGCCGTCAGGGCAGCGGGGCGAAGCCGCGGCGGCGGAAGATCGCGGCGGCGTCCTTGCCGTGCAGCCACTGCGCGAATCCGGCCGCGCCGGTGTGCTTGGCCGAGGCGATGACCGCGACCGGGTAGACGATGGCCGGATGGCTGTCGGCCGGGAACGTCGCCAGCACGCGCACGTTCGGCTCGGCCTTGGCGTCGCTGCCGTAGACCACGCCCAACGGTGCTTCGCCGCGCGCGACCAGCATCAGCGCGGCGCGCACGTTCTCGGCTTCGGCGACCTTGGGCTGCAACTGATCCCACACGCCCAACGAGGTGAAGGCCGCGCGCGCGTATTTGCCGGCCGGCACGCTCGCGGTCAGGGCCAGCGCCATGCGGCCTTCGCCGAGCAGCGGCAGCAGCTTCACTCCGGGCTTGAGCGCGACCGGCTTGGCGGCGCTGGTCTTGGGCGCGATCAGCACCAGGGTGTTGCCGAGCAGGTTGCGGCGGCTGGATGGCGCGATCAGCTTGCGCTCTTGCAGGTAGTCCATCCAATCCAGGTCGGCGGACAGGAACACGTCGGCCGGCGCGCCTTGTTCGATCTGGCGGGCGAGCGCGGAGCTGGCGGCGTAGGAGACCCGCACCGTTTGCCCGGTGGCTTTCTGGTAAGCCGCGGCGGCTTCGTCCAGCGATTCCTTGAGGCTGGCGGCGGCGAATACGGTGAGCGGTTCGGCGGGCGTCTGCGCGGGCGCGGCGAGCGCGGTGCAGGCGAGGGCGAAGGCGCACAGGACGCCAACGATGCGGCGGCGGATCGGATTCATGGGGGCGGACCGATTGAGTTGGTGCGAGGGTAACGCGAAGCGGTGATCGACAGCGTAGCGGCGTGGGAACCTGGAGCTTCCGCGCCGGCGTTCTGATTCCCGCGTTAGAGCGCGTCCACCACCCGAATCGACTCAACCTGCCGCACCCAGCGCGCCGGCCGCGCTTCGCCCGGGGCGATCAGGCGCCACGGGCCGTCGTCGGCGGCAAGCGCGGCGCCGTCGCAACGACGGGTCAGCAGCACCTGGCGATTGCCCAGGCTGGGATCGAGCTCGGCCAGCGAGAACGCCGCGCGATAGCCATCGCGCGCGCTTACCACCACCACTCGCGCCAACTGCGCGCCGCGCAGCGGCTCGGCCGGCATCGCCCCGCTGGCGCGCAGCAACTCGTGCAGCGCCACGCCTTCGCAGCTGAGCTTGCGGCCGTGGGCTTCGCCTTGGGCGGTCAGTTGCGGCAGGCGGGCGATGACGGACTCATCGAGTTTCACCTCGACCGGCCCCGTCGGTGCCGCGGGCTTGGCCGCGTCGTGCTTATGCGGCGTTTCGGCATGGGCGAAGGCGACCGAGGCGAAGGCCAGGGCCAGGGCGAGCGACACTCGCGAGCGGATCGTGCGACGGTGGTCCATGGCGGTGCTCCTGAAGAATCGAGCGGACGTTCCGGGCTGTGCGCGTCGGCCGCGCTATCCGCGGATCAGCGCCCCGGCGCCAACGCCGCGTTGAGCACCTGCGCCAGATGTTCGCCGCCCAGCCGCAACTGGGTTTCGGCGAGCGGGCGCCAGGTCTGCACGTAGCTCGGGTCCAGCTTGTGGGTGGGCGGGTAGAAACCCGGTTGCAGCACCAGTTTGCACGAGTCTTCGGCCCAGCCGGCCGCATCGGCGGGCAGGCCGGCGCCGCGCACCTGCGGCACCGCGATTTTGCGCAGCCGGGTCAGGTAGGCCGCATCGTTGAGCTTGCTCATGCTGAGCATGCTGCTGTCCCACAACGAATGCAGGTTGCTGCCGTAGCCGTCGGGGCGTTCGGGCTGACCGGGAATGGCCAGCTGGAAATCGTTGCCGCCCTTGTCGTGGGCGTAGCCGGCGTGCAGCGGTTGGTGCACGTCGCCGACGAAGTGGACGACGAACTTCAGCGCCTGCAGGCGTTCGGCGCGCGGGCGGCCGCGGTCGGCGAGGATCGCGCTCTGCGCGGCGATCGCGGCGACCGCGCAGTCGCCGTTGCGGCAATCGCGGGCGGCGTCGTAATGGCAATCGTCTTCGGCCAGATTGACGTAGTGCCACTTGGCGCTGCGCTTGCCCAGGTCGGGGTCGTTGGCGCGCAACTCATCGGCCCAGTTGGCGATGCCGGGCAGGGTCGGATCGGGTTCGCCGGCCAGCAGCGCGGTCGCCTCGGCGCGCGCGGCCGGGGTCAGGCCTTCCCAGCCCAGTGCGGCGACCAGGCGGTGGCCTTGCGGGCCCCAGGCCAGCGCCGGCAGCGGCAGGCACAGCAGGGCGAGGGCGGCGCCGAGCAGGCGGCGGGCGGGAGCGTTGGCAGTGTGGGTGGCGGTCATGGCGCGCACTGTACCGGAGCGTGCGGCCGGCGCCGCTGTCCGAAGCTGGCGGCGCGGGCCTGGACGAGCCCGAGCCCGCGACAAACGCGAAGGCCGCGCCCGGTTAGCGGGCGCGGCCCTTGGGTTACGGCATCGCCACCGCGCGACTTAGAACTTCATCACGTAGGCCAGGCCGTAGACGGTCGGATCGATCTGCGCCTTGCCGACCTTGGTGCCGTTGACTTTGACCTCGGAGCTGATGTCGATCCAGCGCGCGTCCACCCGGATCGAGCTGCGCTCGTTGACGATGAAATCCACGCCCAGGTGCGCGGCCACGCCGACCGAGTCTTCCAGCTTGAGCTTGGCCCCGCGCAGCGCGCCGGTGGTCTTTTCGCTGAAGAAGGTCGTGTAGTTGACGCCGACGCCCACGAACGGCGAGACCGTGCCCTGGCTGTTCCAGTGGTATTGCAGCGAGAAGGTCGGCGGCAGGTGCTTGGTGGTGGCGACCTTGCCCAGCCCCTTGATATCGATGTCGTGCTTGAACGGCGTGGCCGCCAGCACCTCGATGCCGAGGTTCTCGCGCAGGAAATACTCGAAGGTGAAGGTCGGCTGGACGTTGTCGCCGATCTCCAGCTGAGCGGTGCCGCTCAGGACGCTGCCGTTGTTCGATTTGGGCTGGACCTGATGCGCGCCGATGCCGACGGTGTAGGTGCCGGCCTGTTGCGCCAGCACCGGTTGGGCCGCGCAGGCCAGAGCCGCGGCGAGAGCGCCGCCGATCAGACGATAGTTCATTCCTTGAGTCCCCTGTGGTCGATGAGTGCCGGGAATCGTTGTTTGCTGAACAGGCGAGTCGCCTGTGCGGGCACTCTAAATACGCCGCAGAACGGTAAACCTTGATTTCCGTCGCAGTCCCGGGTGGGGCATGTGTGGTTCTGCGACTCCGGTCGGGTAACGGTGTCGGACTGCGGCGCCGGCCACGGCCTTGCTAGAATGGCGGTTTCCCCACTTCCCACCGCCCCGGCGGCCGCAGGAGTTACCTCTAATGACGATCAAGGTAGGCATCAACGGCTTCGGCCGCATCGGACGCAACGTCCTGCGCGCGGCCGTGCAGAACTTCGGCAGCGAAATCGAAATCGTCGCCATCAACGATCTGCTCGAGCCCGACTACCTGGCCTATATGCTGCAGTACGACTCGGTCCACGGCCGTTTCAAGGGCGAGGTCAAGGTCGAAGGCAACACCCTGATCGTCAACGGCAACAAGATCCGCCTGACCCAGGAACGCGATCCGGCCAACCTCAAGTGGGACGAAGTCGGCGCCGAAGTCGTCATCGAATCCACCGGCCTGTTCCTGGACAAGGTCACCGCGCAAAAGCATCTGGACGCGGGCGCCAAGAAGGTGGTGCTGTCGGCGCCGTCGAAGGACGACACGCCGATGTTCGTCTACGGCGTCAACGACAAGACCTACAAGGGCGAGGCGATCGTCTCCAACGCTTCGTGCACCACCAACTGCCTGGCGCCGCTGGCCAAGGTGCTCAACGACAAGTGGGGCATCAAGCGCGGCCTGATGACCACCGTGCACGCCGCCACCGCGACCCAGAAGACCGTCGACGGCCCGAGCAACAAGGATTGGCGCGGCGGCCGCGGCATTCTGGAAAACATCATTCCGTCGAGCACCGGCGCGGCCAAGGCGGTCGGCGTGGTGATCCCGGAACTCAACAAGAAGCTCACCGGCATGTCGTTCCGGGTGCCGACCTCGGACGTGTCGGTGGTCGATCTGACCGTCGAGCTCAACAAGGACGCCACCTACGCCGAGATCTGCGCGGAGATGAAGGCGCAGTCGGAAGGCGCGCTCAAGGGCGTGCTGGGCTACACCGAAGACAAGGTGGTGGCGACCGATTTCCGCGGCGATGCGCGTACTTCGATCTTCGATGCCGAAGCCGGCATCGCGCTGGACGGCACCTTCGTCAAGCTGGTTAGCTGGTACGACAACGAGTGGGGCTATTCCAACAAGTGTCTGGAAATGGTCAAGGTGGTTGCGGGTAAGTAAGCCGCGATCCTGTGGTTGATAGGGCGGCGTGCCGGGTGGGGCGTCGTTCGATGAAAAGCCCCGCGGTTGCGGGGCTTTTTGTTTGTGGGGCGGGGTGGTTGAGGCAAAGAGCAAATCCCCCCTAGCCCCCCTTTTTCAAAGGGGGGAACGGTTGCGCGGCGGTAGTGGGGAGGGCGTCGCGGCCGTGAAATTCGCCCCCTTTGCAAAAGGGGGCTGCGCGCTGCGAATGCTCGATGTCTATACTTGCCGGCTCGCGCGGGGGATTTGCTTCGGGGCTTAACGCTGCAAGAGCTTAAGAGCAAATCCCCCCTAGCCCCCCTTTTTCAAAGGGGGGAACGGTTGCGCGGCGGTAGTGGGGAGCGACGCGGCCGTGAAATTCGCCCCCTTTGCAAAAGGGGGCTGCGCGCTGCGAATATCCGATGTCTGTACTTGCGGGCTCGCGCGGGGGATTTGCTTCGGGGCTTAACGTTGCAAGAGCTTAAGAGCAAATCCCCCTAGCCCCCCTTTTTCAAAGGGGGGAACGGTTGCGCGGCGGTAGTGGGGAACGACGCGGCTGTGGAATTCGCCCCCTTTGCAAAAGGGGGCTGCGCGCCGCGAACGTCCGATGCCTGTACTTGCCGGCTCGCGCGGGGGATTTGCTCCAGGCCTTACGCCGCTTCCGTCACAGACTCGCGCAACCCACGCGCCGCCTGCACCATCGCCTGCAACGCCGCACGCACTTCCGGCCAGCCGCGAGTCTTCAAGCCGCAATCGGGATTGACCCACACCTGCGCCGGCTCCAGCACCTGCAAGGCCTTGTCCAACAGCTCGCTCATCTCCGCCTCGCTCGGCACGCGCGGGGAGTGAATGTCGTACACCCCCGGCCCGATGCCGTTGGGATAGCGATAACGCGCGAACGCATCCAGCAGCTCCATGCGCGAACGCGAGGTCTCGATCGAGATCACGTCGGCATCGAGCGCGGCGACCGCGTCGATGATGTCGTTGAACTCGGCGTAACACATGTGAGTATGGATCTGGGTCGCGTCCTTCACCCCGCTGGCGGCCAGACGGAAGGATTCGCCGGCCCAGGCCAGATACGCCGGCCAGTCGGCGCGGCGCAGCGGCAGGCCTTCGCGCAGCGCCGGTTCGTCGATCTGGATCACCGCGATGTCGGCCGCTTCCAGATCCAGCACTTCCTCGCGCAAAGCCAAAGCGATCTGCCGGCAGCTGTCGGCGCGCGGCTGGTCGTCGCGCACGAACGACCACTGCAGGATCGTCACCGGACCGGTCAGCATGCCTTTGACCGGACGCTGGGTCTGCGACTGCGCGTAACGCGTCCAGTCCACCGTCATCGCCCGCGGCCGCGACACGTCGCCGAACAACACCGGCGGCTTCACGCAACGCGAGCCGTAGCTTTGCACCCAACCGTGGGCGGTGAAGGCGAAGCCGTCGAGTTGCTCGCCGAAGTATTCGACCATGTCGTTGCGCTCGAACTCGCCGTGCACCAACACATCGATGCCCAGCGCTTCCTGCTCGCGCAGGCACTGCACGGTTTCGTTCTCAAGGAACGCCTGATAGGCCTGGTCGTCGATCTTGCCGGCCTTGTGGTCGGCGCGCGCGCGCCGCACCTGCGCGGTCTGCGGGAACGAGCCGATGGTGGTGGTCGGGAACAACGGCAGATTCAGCCGCTCTTGCTGCACCCGCGCGCGTTGCGGGTACGGCGATGCGCGGTCGGCCATCGACGGCTCGATCGCGGCCAGGCGCTTGCGTACCTGCGCGTTGCGCAGCAGCGGCGAGGCCAGGCGCGCGGCGCGGGCGCTGGCGGCCGCGGCCAAGTCGCTTTCGGCGCGCGCGTCGCCGCCCAGGGCGTCGGCGAGCAGGCGCAGTTCCTCGATCTTCTGTTTGGCGTAGGCCATCCAGTGCTTCAGCGGCGTGGGCAGTTTGCGTTCCAGGTCCAGGTCGGTCGGCACGTGCAGCAGCGAGCACGACGGCGCCAGCCACTGCGCCCGTGCGCCGGCGCGGCGCGCCAAACTCAGCGCGGCGTCGAGATCGGCGCGCCAGATGTTGCGGCCGTCGACCACGCCCAGGCTCAACGCGCGGTCTTCCGGCAACAGCGGCAGCACGCTTTCCAACTGCTGCGGCGCGCGCACCAGATCCAGATGCAGGCCTTCCACCGGCAACTGCGCGACCAGACCGGCGTTGTCGCCGAGCGCGCCGAAGTAGGTGGTCAGCAAGCGCCGCGGCGCATCGACTTCGGCCAGCGCGGCATAGGCGCGGCGGAACGCGGCGCGGTCGGCGTCGTCCAGATCCAGCACCAGGGTCGGCTCGTCGATCTGCACCCACTGCGCACCGGCGGCCTTGAGCTTGGCCAGCAGTTCGGCGTAAGCGGGCAGCAGGTTGTCGAGCAGCTCGCGCGGATCGCCGCCGTCGTTGCGTTTGCCCAGCTTGAGCAGCGACACCGGGCCCAACAGCACCGGCCGCGCCGCGATGCCGAGCGCGCGCGCCTGGGCCAGTTCCGCCAGCGGCTTGTCGCCGCTGAGGGCGAAGCGCTGCTTGGCCTCGAACTGCGGCACCAGGTAGTGGTAGTTGGTGTCGAACCACTTGGTCATTTCCAGCGCGCGCAGATCGCGGCGCCCGTCCTGCAGGCCGCGGGCGAGGGCGAAGTAACCGCTGAGCGGGTCTTCCTCGAACGCGGCGCGGTGCGAGGCGGGCACGGCGTCGAACAGCACGGCGCTGTCGAGGACGTGGTCGTAGAGCGAGAAGTCGTTGACCGGCACCAGGTCGGCGCCGGCTTCGCGGGCGAGCCGCCAATGGCGTTCGCGCAGCGATGCGGCAGTGGCTTGCAGCGATTGCGCGTCGCTGTCGCCTTTCCAGAACGATTCCAGGGCTTGTTTCAACTCGCGCCGTGCGCCGATGCGCGGGAAGCCGAGAGGGGTGACGCTGATCATGATGAGTACCTGCGATGCGTGGGCATGAGCAGGGCAACGAAGGAAACCACGGCCGCGCCCGCCCGCGCGCACGAGCGCCGGACTGTTCGCGAACCTTGGCTTCGACCTTCGCCCCCGCGGGCGAACCGGTCCGAATGGCGGGGACGACGTGCGCGCACGCCGCCCGGCGCCGCGCGGGCCGGAGTCGGGCGGAAGGCGGACCTTCCGGTCGCGGCAGGTCTTCGGGCTCGGGACTTTGA
>NZ_JBAMDI010000176.1:0-18503 GCF_036961695.1 Pseudomonas sp. CGJS7
GGGTTCACCCGCGAAAGGGCCGGCCCTGCTGGCCAATCTTCACCCGTCGTTCACCGTTGCCGCCACCACCGTATTCGCGGGTAAACCCGCTCCTACACAGATTGGTGGTGGACACACATCGGGGGTTGGACACAGGCCGCTGTACGGTTTACCCGCGAAAGGACCAGCCTAGACAGACATATTAAAAAGCCTTGCAGCAGGCTTCTACCCCAGCATCGTATTGTCTTCAAGGCAAGTGAAAGCGCGGGGTGGATCGGGGACTATCCGGAGCTCCCCTCAGACAGAGCTCCGGCCAAAAGTTGCTCAAACCATTGGTGAAAGCGCAATCAAAGCAGACAGCTGTGCTGCCATAAGCCCAATACCCAACAGCATCCAAAGCCAATTTGCCAGCGTGAACCGGCTGTTGGCCTTCCCTTCTTTGTCACCCGCACTGAAATTGATGCCCTTCTGCATGAACACCAGAATGATCAGCCAAGCTACCTGAATGGCTAAACCCGCAAAATAGGCCGGCCACAGCTGGCCTTCCAACACGACGCCGGCAGCCACCCAGACAACGCAAAAACCGTAATAGCCCAGCGTGAGCCCCAGGATGGACCACGGATAGGTTTTACCTGAGTCGCGAATATGGTCATTTGCCCTTCTCAATAATGGATAGATGAAGAACACTGCAAAAGCGCTTCGCCAGAGCGGACTTACGCGCTCTCCCGTTTTCTCTCTATGCAGACTCCAACTTTGATAGAAGCAGTAAACCCAGTAGAAGCCCAAGGTAAAGAAAGTCATTACGCCAAATTTCATGGGTGAGACTACGAAGAAGGGAACCTGGTTGCCGTTGGCCTCAGCCAAGTCAGCGTGGTGGGCATCACTCATCTGAAACGTTTCCTTGTGAACACCAAAACGCACATTCAAGGCCAACTGATATTCGATCCGCAGCAGTCCATTTCCGATCTGGATTGTGGGAAACGTCTCCATATTCTCCCGAGCAGGCATTACACGACCTGACCTTGCGTTGGTTTCACCAATAACCGGCAGGCTTCCCGGCGTTCTCAACCCATATCACGCAAACCTATTAACCTGTCCCCAGTCTCACCACGCTCCTACACTCGCAGCATCCCGCCTCAGGACCGCCACCATGCCCGAGACCTTGCTCAGCCCCCGCAACCTCGCCTTCGAGCTCTACGAAGTCCTCGACGCCGAAGCCCTGACCCAGCGCCCGCGCTTCGCCGAGCACAGCCGTGAAACCTTCGATGCGGCACTGACCACCGCCCGCACCATCGCCGAAAAGTATTTCGCCCCGCACAACCGCAAGGCCGACGAAAACGAACCACGCTACGTGGACGGCCGCGCCGAGCTGATTCCCGAGGTGAAGCCCGCCGTCGATGCCTTCCTCGAAGCCGGCTTCCTCAACGCCAACCGGGACTTCGAGGTCGGCGGCATGCAGCTGCCCAGCCTGGTCTCGCAAGCCTGCTTCGCCCACTTCCAGGCCGCCAACGCCGGCACCACGGCCTACCCGTTCCTGACCATGGGCGCGGCCAACCTGATCGAGAGCTTCGGCTCCGATGAACAGAAGCGCCTGTTCCTGCAACCGATGATCGACGGCCGCTACTTCGGCACAATGGCGCTGACCGAACCCCACGCCGGCTCGTCGCTGGCCGACATACGCACCCGCGCCGAACCAGCAGGCGACGGCAGCTACCGGCTCAAAGGCAACAAGATCTTCATTTCCGGCGGCGACCACGAACTGTCGGAAAACATCGTGCACATGGTGCTGGCCAAGCTTCCGGACGCCCCGCCCGGGGTCAAGGGCATTTCGCTGTTCATCGTGCCCAAGTACCACGTTAACCCGGACGGCAGCCGCGGCCCGCGCAACGATGTGCTGCTGGCCGGGCTGTTCCACAAGATGGGCTGGCGCGGCACCACCTCGACCGCGCTGAACTTCGGCGACAATGGCCAGTGCGTCGGCTATCTGGTCGGCCAGCCGCACCAGGGCCTGGCCTGCATGTTCCAGATGATGAACGAGGCGCGGATAGGCGTAGGCATGGGCGCGGTGATGCTGGGTTACGCCGGCTACCTTTACTCCCTGGAATACGCTCGCCAGCGGCCGCAGGGCCGGCTGCCGGACAACAAGGACCCACACAGCCCGGCGGTACCGATCATCGAGCACACGGATGTGAAACGCATGCTCCTGGCGCAGAAGGCCTACGTAGAAGGCGCCTTTGATCTGGGCCTGTACGCCGCGCGCCTGTTCGACGACACCCATACGGCCCCTGACGAAAACGCCCGCAAACCGGCGCAGGACCTGCTCGACCTGCTGACCCCGATCGTCAAATCCTGGCCCTCGGCGTTCTGCCTCAAAGCCAACGAACTGGCGATCCAGATTCTTGGCGGCCACGGCTACACCCGCGAATACCCGGTGGAGCAGTACTACCGTGACAATCGCCTGAACCCGATCCACGAAGGCACGGAGGGTATCCAGTCGCTCGATCTGCTCGGCCGCAAGCTGGCACAGCACAATGGTGCCGGCCTCAAGCAATTGATCCGCCTGATCGCCGCCACCTGCGAGCGCGCCAGCCATCACCCGAACCTTGACCCACTGCGTCAGCCGCTGGAGCAACTGGCCAACCGCCTGCAAGGCGTAACCCTGGCCCTGCTCGGCGACCTGGCCCAAGGCAAAGTCGCTGGTGCCCTGGCCAACTCTGCCTTGTACCTCAAGGCCTTCGGCCACTGCGTGATCGGCTGGCGCTGGCTGGAACAGGCGGTTCACGCCGAGCTTGGCATGCTCAAGGGAACGGCTGCTGATCGCGACTTCTACCTCGGCAAGCTGCAAGCTGCGCGTTATTTCCTGACCTGGGAAGTACCGGGCTGCCATAATGAGCTGGCATTGCTCGAGGCACACGACGATACCTGCCTCGGCATGCAAGACGGGTGGTTCTAGGGGGAGCCACCGTGTACACGGAGGCATCCGCATGTTCGATTCCAGCGCCCTGCTGCGCCAGCGCTTTGCTGCGCTGCGCAGTACGGCCGAGTTGTTTTCCCTGCGCCATGTGAAACAGTCGCACCAGGCGCTTTCGGTTCGCCGCAACGTCGCCGAACCACCCTTCTTCAGCCAGGATGAGGGCGCCATGCTCACCGTGCGGGTCAATGGCGTGGAGGCCTACGCTGCCACCACCGACCTGTCCCAGGCTGGCCTGCAGCGCGCCCTTGAGCAAGCCGAGGCGCTGGCGCGGCAGATCGCCCGGCACAGCCTGCTGGACCTGCGCGAACACGCCGTGACCAGCGCACGCCACGACCATGTTTCGCCCAACTTCGACCAACCCGTGCCCAGCCTCGCCGACTGCCTTGGCCTGCTCGCCGCCGAATCGGCCAGCGTGCCCAAGGACAGCCGCTTGGTGGACTGGCAGGCCAGCCTGGGGCTGAGCCTGGTCGAGCAAACCTACCTGAACTCGGCCGGCGCCGAACTGCGCCATGCCCAGCGCTTCCTGTTCCCGGGCCTGGGGGTGACCGCCAGCGACGGCCAGGACAGCCAGAGCCGCAGCCTGGGCCGCGACAACTTCGGCCAACAGGGTGGTTTCGAGATCATCGAGCGCTGCGGCCTGGTCGGCGCGGCCAGCCGGGTGGCCGACGAAGCACTGCAACTGCTGCTGGCACCGAACACCCCCAGTGGCCCGCGCGACCTGCTGTTGATGCCGGACCAGATGATGCTGCAGATTCACGAATCCATCGGCCACCCGCTGGAGATGGACCGCATTCTCGGCGACGAGCGCAACTACGCCGGCACCAGCTTCGTCAAGGCCAGCGACTTCGGCCACCTGCAGTACGGCTCCAGCCTGCTGAACGTGACCTTCGACCCGACCATTGGCGAAGAGCTGGCCAGCTACAGTCATGACGACGACGGCACCCCGGCCAGCAAAGCGTTCCTGATACGCGACGGCCTGCTGCTGCGCCCGCTGGGTGGCGCGCTGTCGCAGTTCCGCTCTGGCCTGGACGGCGTGGCCAACAGCCGTGCCTGCGGCTGGAACCGCGCGCCGATCGACCGCATGGCCAACCTCAACATCGAGCCGGGCGACCAGTCTTTCGAGCAACTGATCGGAGGCATCGAGCACGGCATCCTGATGCGTACCAACCGTTCCTGGTCCATCGACGATGCGCGCAACAAGTTCCAGTTCGGCTGCGAATGGGGCCAGTTGATTGAAAATGGCGAGCTCAAGGGCATCGTCAAGAACCCCAACTACCGCGGCATCTCCGCGCAGTTCTGGCGCAACCTGTCGGCGGTTGGCGACCACAGTACCTTCCAGGTGCTGGGCACGCCCAACTGTGGCAAGGGCGAACCCAATCAGGTGGTGCGGGTCGGCCACGCCTCGCCGGCCTGTGTGTTCCGCCAGATCGATGTATTCGGAGGAGACGCGTGATGAAACAGGCTTTCGAAACCCTGGTCGGGGAGGTGCGCACCGCCCTTCAGGCGGGCGAGCAGTTCACCCTCGGTTACAGTGCCGAGCAATCGCAGTTCGTGCGTTTCAACCATGCCAAGGTGCGCCAGGCCGGCGAAGTAAACCAGGCCACTGTGCAATTGCGGCTGATCCACGATGGCCGCCAGGCTGAACAGCAAGTGACCTTGAGTGGCGATGCGCAGCTGGACCGCCAACGCCTGGCGGATGCCCTGGAGCAGCTGCGCCAGACACTGCCGCTACTCGCCGTCGACCCTTACCTGCGGCTGGACGAGAGCCCCTGGCACAGCCATAGCCAGCAAGCGCAGGCGCTGCCAGACCTGAACGAAGTGCTGGCACTGCTGGAGCGTGATGCCGGTGACCTGGACCTGGTCGGTATATACGCCGCTGGCCCGGTCTGCCGGGGCTTCGCCAGCTCGTTCGGCGCTTTCGGCTGGCACCAGGCCAACAGCTTCAACTTCGATTGGAGCGTGTTCCACCCAAACGGCGAAGCGGTGAAAGCCAACTATGCCGGCCAGCTGTGGAACGCCGACGACTTCAGCGCACGCCTGCGCCAGGCGCGGGAGCAATTGGGCTTTCTTGGGCGCCCGGCGGTGACCCTCAAGCCAGGCAGCTACCGCGCTTTCCTGGCGCCGGCAGCGATGGACGAGATCGCCGGCATGTTGTGCTGGGGCGGTTTTTCCGCGCAGGCCCTGGCGACTGGCAACAGTGCCTTGCAGCGCCTGTACAACGGCGATGCGCGGCTTAGCCCGCTGGTGAGCTTTACCGAGCAGGTCAGTGGCTCGTTGAGCCCGGCGTTTTCCGATGAAGGCTCGCCGCGCCTGGATGTGCCGTTGATTCAGCAAGGAGAGGCGCTGCAACGGCTGATCAGTGCGCGCAGTGCGGCCGAATTCGGGCTGCTGGCCAATGGCGCCGACAGCTACGAGTCGCCTTGCGCGCTCAGCCTGGCGCCGGGTAGTTTGCCCACCGAGCAAATCCTGCAGCGGCTTGGCACCGGGCTGTACATCAGCAACCTGTGGTACCTGAACTACTCGGACCTGCCAGCGGCGCGCATGACCGGGCTGACCCGCTTCGCCACTTTCTGGGTAGAAGACGGGCAGATCCAGGGGCCGGTGAGTACCATGCGCTTCGATGACAGCCTGTACAGCTTGCTGGGCAGCCAGCTTGAGGACCTGACCCAGGAGCGCGAGATGATCCTGTCGACAAGTACTTATGGACAGCGCAGTACCGGGTCGAGTCATTTGCCCGGGGCACTGGTCAAAGGCCTGACCCTGACATTGTGACTGGACTTGCCGGCCCTTTCGCGGCTAAAGCCGCACCTACAAGGAACGCGTAACCCCTGTAGGAGCGGCTTTAGCCGCGAAAGGGCCGGCACTGACAAACGAGGACGTCATGCCCGAACGCACCCCGCTGGACCCCGTCACTGCCCGCTGGATCCCTTGGGTGGTGGCCATCGCCTTCTTCATGCAGTCCCTGGACGGCACCATCCTCAACACCGCACTGCCGGCCATGGCCCGCTCGTTGGCCGAAGACCCCTTGCGCATGCAGGGTGTGATCATTGCCTACATGCTCACCGTGGCCCTGCTGATCCCCGCCTCAGGCTGGATCGCCGACCGTTTCGGCACCAAGCGCATCTTCTTCAGCGCCATCTTGCTGTTCAGCTTTGGCTCGCTGCTGTGCGCTGCAGCCAACAGCCTTGGCTTCCTGATCTTCGCCCGCGTGGTGCAGGGCCTGGGCGGTGCGCTGATGCTGCCGGTCGGGCGGCTGGTGGTGCTGCGCGCCTACCCACGCAGCGAGCTGGTGCGGATCATGAGTTTCATCACCATCCCCGGCCTGCTCGGGCCATTGCTGGGCCCAACGGTCGGTGGCTGGCTGGTGGAAATCCTCAGCTGGCACTGGATCTTCCTGCTCAACCTGCCAGTCGGCCTGCTTGGCTGCATTGCCGTGTGGAAGTTCATCCCGGACTTGCGCGGCGCCGAGCGCACCACCTTCGACGGCCCTGGTTTCCTGCTGTTCGGCGCAGCGATGGTACTGATCACCATTGCCATGGAAGGCCTGGGCGAGCTGCACCTGCCGCACTTGCGGGTAATGTTGCTGCTGTTCGCCGGCATGGCCTGCCTGGCCGCGTACTGGCTGCGCGCCGGGCGCGACCCGGAGCCGCTGTTCTCGCCCAGCCTGTTCCGCGTGCGTACTTTCGCCATCGGCATCCTCGGCAACCTGTTCGCCCGCCTGGGCAGCGGCGCTCTGCCGTTCCTGGTGCCGTTGCTGCTGCAGGTCGCGCTGGGCTACTCACCCGCCCAGGCCGGCATGAGCATGATCCCGCTGGCGGCGGCGGCCATGCTGGCCAAATCCATTGCCCGACCGCTGATCGAACGGTTCGGCTATCGCATCATCCTCACCGGCAATACCTTGCTGCTGGGCATCCTGCTGGCAAGCCTGGGCCTGGTGGACGAGCAGACCCCTTATTGGCTGCTGTTGGTGCAGCTTGGCCTCCTGGGCGCAGTGAACTCCATGCAGTTCACTGCGATGAACACAGTGACGCTCATCGATCTCGACGACGCCAGCGCCAGCAGCGGTAACAGCCTGCTGTCGGTGGTCGCGCAACTGTCGCTGAGCCTGGGTGTGGCCTGCGCCGGCGCACTGTTGGGCGGCTTTACTGCGGCAGGCAGCGCCGAAGGCGTGGAAACCACCCTGGGCGCGTTCCAGCTGACCTTCGTCACCATCGGTGTAATGGCCATGCTGGCAGCAGCGATCTTCCTGCAGCTGGCGCCGACGGACGGAAGGCGTGCCCGTCGTCCGGAACAACACATGGAGTCGTAGGGCGAATGGCCACGAGGCTGGTAGACTATGCGGCATTTTTCGCTTCGCACCGCAGGCCCGCCTCGTGACCACCGAATCCACCGCCTTTGCCACCTTGCCGCTGTCCACTGCCATGCTGGCCAACCTGGAGGCGCTCGGCTATGCCTCGATGACGCCGATCCAGGCCCAGAGCCTGCCTGTCATCCTTAAAGGCCAGGACCTGATCGCCCAGGCCAAGACCGGTAGCGGCAAGACTGCCGCCTTCGGCATCGGCCTGCTCAACCCGATCAACCCGCGCTACTTCGGCTGCCAGGCGTTGGTGCTCTGCCCTACCCGCGAACTCGCCGACCAGGTGGCCAAGGAGCTGCGCCGCCTGGCCCGTGCCGAGGACAACATCAAGATCCTGACCCTGTGCGGCGGCGTTTCGCTGGGCCCACAGATCGCTTCGCTGGAGCACGGCGCGCACATCATCGTCGGCACCCCAGGGCGCATCCAGCAGCACCTGGACAAAGGCACTCTGGTCCTGGACGGGTTGAACACCCTGGTGCTGGACGAAGCCGACCGCATGCTCGACATGGGCTTCTTCGACGCCATCGCCAGCATCATCGGCAAGACCCCGTCGCGCCGCCAGACCCTGCTGTTCTCGGCCACCTACCCGGCCGGCATCAAGCAACTGGCCGCCGACTTCATGCGCAACCCGCAGCAGGTCAAGGTCGAAAGCCTGCACACCGACAACCAGATCGAGCAGCGTTTCATCGAGATTGACCCGCAGCAACGCCTGGAAGCCGTCACCCGCGTGCTCGGCCACTACCGCCCGCAGTCGTGCGTAGCGTTCTGCTTCACCAAGCAGCAATGCGAGGACGTGGTCGCCCACCTGACCGCCAAGGGCATCGTCGCCCAGGCCCTGCACGGCGACCTGGAGCAGCGCGACCGTGACCAGGTGCTGACCATGTTCGCCAACCGCAGCAGCTCGGTGCTGGTGGCTACCGACGTGGCCGCGCGCGGCCTGGACATCGATGGCCTGGACATGGTCATCAACGTGGAGCTGGCGCGTGATGCCGAAATCCACGTGCACCGCGTGGGCCGTACCGGCCGCGCCGGCGAGAAAGGCGTTGCGGTCAGCCTGGTGGCACCGGCCGAAGGCCACCGCGCCCAGGCCATCGAAGCGCTGCAGAAGAGCCCGCTGCGCTGGGACCAGCTGGACAGCCTGAAAAACAAGGGCGGCGAGCCCCTGCTGCCGGTGATGACCACACTGTGCATTGCCGCTGGCCGCAAGGACAAGCTGCGCCCTGGCGACATCCTGGGGGCCCTGACCGGTGATGCCGGCATCCCGGGCAAGCAAGTGGGCAAGATCGCCATCTTCGACTTCCAGGCGTTTGTGGCCGTGGAGCGGGCGCTGGCCAAGCAGGCCATGCAGCGGCTGAACAGCGGTAAGATCAAGGGTCGCGCCCTGAAAGTCCGCATTATCTAAAGCCAGGCAAAGCCCCCTGTAGGAGCGGGTTTACCCGCGAACGCGGCAGTAAATGCATCGTCGCATTCGCGGGTGAACCCGTTCCCACAGGGTTCAGCATTTCAAATCTGAAGGTTCATACCGTGCACTCCACCGACGTGATCATCCTTGGCGCCGGCGCCGCCGGCCTGATGTGCGCCCAGCTCAGCGCCCGTCGCGGCCGCCGGGTGCTGCTGCTCGACCACGCCAACAAGCCAGGCAAGAAAATCCTCATGTCCGGCGGCGGGCGTTGCAACTTCACCAACCTGTACACCGAGCCGGCCAACTTCCTTTCGCACAACGCGCACTTCTGCAAGTCGGCCCTGGCCCGCTACACCCAGTGGGACTTCATCGAGCTGGTGTGCAAGCACGGCGTGGCGTACCACGAGAAGAAGCTCGGCCAGCTGTTCTGTGACAACAAGGCCAGCGACATCCTCGACATGCTGCTGGCCGAGTGCGACGAGGCCGGTGCCGAGATCCGCATGCACACCAGCATCGAACAGATCGAGAAGACCGAAAGCGGCTACCTGCTGCAGACCAGCGGCGGCCAGTTCGCCTGCCAGTCGCTGGTCATCGCCACCGGCGGCCTGTCGATCCCGACCCTGGGCGCCACCGGTTTCGGCTACCAGGTGGCCCGCCAGTTCGGCCACACCCTGCTGCCAACCCGCGCTGGGCTGGTGCCATTCACCATCACCGAGCCCCAACTCAAGGCGATGTGCACCGAGTTGTCCGGCACCTCGCTGGACTGCACCGCCAGCTGTAATGGCACCAGCTTCCGCGAAAACCTGCTGTTCACGCACCGCGGCCTGAGCGGCCCGGCAATCTTGCAGATCTCGTCGTTCTGGGAAGCCGGTGACACGGTCGAGATCAACCTGTTGCCCGACCGTGATGCGCTTTCCTGGCTGCAACAGATGCAGGCCGAACGCGCCAACGCCGAACTGAAGACCGTGCTGGGCGAGGTGTTCACCCGCAAGCTGGCCAACTTGCTGGCCGAGCAGTGGTTCGAGTCGAAGCCAATGAAGCAGTACACCCCGGCGGAACTGGCGCAAATCGCCGAAAAGCTGGCGAACTGGCAAGTTGTACCGGCCGGCACCGAAGGCTACCGTACCGCCGAAGTGACCCTGGGCGGCGTGGATACCCGCGAGGTGTCGTCCAAGACCATGGAATCGCTGAAAAGCCCCGGCTTGTACTTCATCGGTGAAGTGCTGGATGTCACCGGCCACCTGGGCGGTTTCAACTTCCAGTGGGCTTGGGCATCGGCGAACGCCGCCGCGCAGTTCGTGTAGAGTAGAATCCTTTCAGCAGCACGGAACGCTTCTTGCTGGCCCGTGCTTGGCGCCGTTATTGGGGCCGCTGCGCGCCCCTTCGCGGACGCGCCCGCTCCCGCAGGGCCCTGTGTCGTATGCGTGGGAGCGGGCGTGCCCGCGAAGGGGCGCGAAGCGGCCCCAATAACCGGCCCTGAAAGGTATTCTTCTGATCACCGCCTGGCAGGCCATCATGTCATCGAGCTCGTTCCGTCAGTCACTGCGTCGCCTGTGGGGCCAAGACAAGTTCAGCTACAGCATCCGGGTCACCATTGCCCTCACCGGCAGCCTGGCCCTGTGCTGGTACCAGAACGAGATGGCCCTGCTGATTCCGCTGTTCCTCGGCATCATCGCCAGCGCCCTGGCCGAAACCGACGACAGCTGGCAGGGCCGCCTCAGCGCCCTGGCCGTTACCCTGGTGTGCTTCGCCATCGCTGCACTGGCAGTCGAGTTGCTGTTCCCCTACCCCTGGATCTTCGTCATTGCCCTGGCCCTGGCTGCCTTTGGCCTGACCATGCTCGGGGCGCTGGGCGAGCGCTACGGCGCCATCGCTTCGGCCACCTTGATCACTGCGGTCTACACCATGATCGGGGTGGACCAGCGCGGCGGCCAGGTCACCGATTTCTGGCACGAACCGCTGCTGCTGGTGGCAGGTGCGGCCTGGTACGGGTTGTTGTCGGTGCTGTGGCAGGCGCTGTTTTCCAACCAGCCGGTACAGCAGAGCCTGGCCAGACTGTTCTTCGAGCTGGGCAGCTACCTGAAGCTCAAGGCCAGCCTGTTTGAACCGGTCCGCACGCTCGACGTCGAGGCACGGCGCCTGGAACTGGCGCAGCAGAACGGCAAGGTGGTGGCCGCGCTGAACGCAGCCAAGGAGATCATCCTGCACCGGGTGGGCAACAGCCAGCCAAACTCGAAGGTAAGCCGCTACCTCAAGCTGTACTTCCTGGCCCAGGACATCCACGAGCGTGTCAGTGCCTCGCACTACCCCTACAACGCACTGACCGAGGCGTTTTTCCACAGTGATGTCATGTTCCGCTGCCAGCGCCTGTTGCGTAAGCAGGGTTCATCCTGCCAGGAACTGGCCCGCTCGATCCGCCTGCGCCAACCGTTCGTACTGGCCAGCGGTTATCCAGAAGCCCTCGAGGACCTCAACGCTTCGCTCGAGCACCTGCGCATCCAGAGCAACCCGGCCTGGCGCAGCCTGCTGCGGTCGCTGCGGGCGCTGGCTGCCAACCTGGCAACGCTGGACCGCCTGCTCAGTGCCGCCAGCAACCCGGATAGCCTGGCCGACGCCAGCGACAGCAGCCTGCTCGACCGCTCGCCACACTCGCTGAAGGACGTGTGGACGCGCCTGCGCACTCAGCTCACACCGACTTCGCTGTTGTTCCGCCATGCCTTGCGCCTGCCGCTGGCGTTGTCGATCGGCTATGGCATGGTGCACCTGATTCACCCGACCCAGGGCTACTGGATCATCCTCACCACGCTGTTCGTCTGCCAGCCCAACTACGGGGCCACGCGGCGCAAGCTGGTGCAGCGAATCTTCGGCACTGCCGTTGGCCTGACCGTGGGCTGGGCCTTGTTCGACCTGTTCCCCAACCCGGTCATCCAGTCGTTGTTCGCCGTGGTTGCCGGGGTGGTGTTCTTCGTCAACCGCACCACCCGCTACACCCTGGCCACTGCGGCGATCACCCTGATGGTGCTGTTCTGCTTCAACCAGATCGGCGATGGCTACGGCCTGTTCCTGCCACGCCTGTTCGATACGCTGGTGGGCAGCCTGATTGCCATTCTTGCAGTGTTCCTGTTCCTGCCTGACTGGCAGGGCCGACGGCTGAACAAGGCGCTGGCCAATACCCTGGCCTGCGCCAGCGTGTACCTGCGCCAGATCATGCAGCAGTATGCCCACGGCAAGCGCGACGACCTGGCCTACCGCCTGGCCCGGCGCAATGCCCACAACGCTGACGCGGCGTTGTCCACCACCTTGGCCAACATGCTGATGGAGCCGGGGCATTTCCGTAAGGAGGCCGACGTTGGCTTTCGCTTCCTGGTGCTGTCGCACACCTTGCTCAGCTACCTCTCGGGGTTAGGCGCGCACCGCGACACGGCGTTGCCGGCGGAGGTGCAGGAGCAGTTGATCGAAGGCGCCGGGCAAAGCCTGGCCAGCAGCCTGGACGAGATTGCCAACGGCCTGGCCGCACGGCTGCCGGTGGCGATTCACAGTGATGCCGAAGAGGCGCTGGCCAATGCCCTGGAGCAGATGCCGGAAGATCTGGATGAGCATCAGCGGCTGGTGCAGACGCAGTTGGCGTTGATATGCCGGCAGCTGGGGCCATTGCGGACCCTGGCGGCACACCTGATCAAGGAAAATGCCCCGGCCTGATCGTTTTATTGCCTGTGCTCAAAAGCCATACTGACGCAGCAGCCGGGCATAGCTGCCATCGGCCTTCATCGCCGCTATCGCCTGCTCGAAGCGCTCGACGATCCGCTTGTGCTCCGGGTGCTTCAGGCTGACCAGGACATGCAGGGTGTTCTCCCCCAGCGGCGGATCCACCAGCATCACCCTGTCACGCACTTCCTGCGGCTCGCGCTGCAGGTTGTAGCGGGCCACGTACTCGTCTTCCACCGCCAGGCTTACCCGCCCTGCCGCCAACATGCGTACCGCAGAAGAAAAGTTGCGCACCGGCACTTTGTTCAGACGCGGATCCCCGTCGAATTCCGGTGAATAGGCGTAATCACGCACTACCGCAATGCTGTAGGCATAAAGGTCAGACAGACGCGTGTAGCTGAACGCCTCGCCCTTACGTTGCAGCAGGCGAATACGATTACTCAGGTAGGCGCTGGAGAATTGCCCGATATTGGCGCGCGAGTCGTTGTACCAGGCATTGATCAGCACGTCGTAGCGCCCTTCACCTACCCCCAGCAACGCCCGCGCCCACGGCACCTCTTCATAGCCGCTGGCGTAGCCGGCACGGGCCAGTGCGGTGGTAACGATGCTGGTCGCAAGGCCGCCGCCCGGCATCTTGGCATCGGTGAACGGTGGCCAGTTGTCGGCCACCAGGCGTAGCTTGTCGTGACCCGGGGCAGGTGTTGCCAGCATCGTTGTCAGCAATCCCAGAACACAAAGCAGTGGCCGCATGCTCACGTCCTTTCGCAATGGAGGGCAACACTGCCAGTGAGATTACACAAAGCGCTTGCCGAGGGCAGCGGCCAATAGTGTCATTTAGCCTCTATTTTGGCCGAAGCACATGCAGCATGCGATGATCGAGCCCCATCCAAGGAGTTCGTGCCCATGTCAATCGACTGGCTCTGCAAGCACCACACCGACCTCGGCAAGGAGCAGCTCTATGCCATTTTGCAGCTACGCACTGAAGTGCTCGTGGTGGAGCAGCGCCACGCCTACCAGGAAGTCGATGGTCAGGACCTGACTGGCGATACCTTGCACCTCATGGCCTGGCAGGAAGACAAGCTGGTGGCCTACCTGCGCCTGCTGGATCCGCAGTCACAAGGTGGGGATGTGGTGATCGGACGAGTGGTGACATCACCGCAGGCGCGAGGTTTGCAGCTCGACGAAAGCTTGCTGCTCAAGGGGCTGGAAGCGGCGGAGCATTGCTGGCCGGGGGTGCCGGTTTATCTGTCGGCTCCAGCGCATTTACAGGCGTTTTATGCCCGCCATGGGTTTGCCGTGGTGGGCGAGGAGTCTTCGGAGGACGGCATCGCGTCCATTGGAATGCGCAAGGGATGAGCCCACCCTGTGCGGGCTTTGCACATCAGGGGTAACCCAGCACTTCGCGGATCTGCCGCAAGTGACGGATGATCCACTGCTTGTCGATCGCCCCCCAGTCATGAATGCGATAATGCCCGGCGTGGTTGCGTGCGCCTTCCTGCTGTTCGAACTCGCAGACGATGTCCAGGTCGGCCAGCGCGGCGATAGTGTCCTGAGCTGTGCGACGAGGCATGCCGGTGGCTTCCATCAGGGCGGGCACGCTGGTCGCAGTCTGGCTATCGATCAGCCAGGCCACGTACAGGCGGCGGTAGAAGCTGCTCTTGGTCTTGCTCACTTCCATGCTGCATGTTCCTTAGAGGTTGCCCGGCAGCTCCCGATAGGTCAGGTAGACGCGCAGGTCGAATTCCAGTTGGTGATAGTCCGGCTCCATGTGCTGGCAGAGCTGGTAGAACGCCTTGTTGTGATCTCGCTCGCGCAGGTGCGCCAACTCGTGCACAACAATCATGCGCAAGAACTGTGGCGCGGCCTCCTTGAACAGCGAGGCAATGCGGATTTCCTTCTTCGCCTTGAGCTTGCCGCCCTGCACCCGCGACACCGCCGTGTTCAAGCCCAGGGCCCGATGCGTCAGATCGAGGCGGCTGTCGAACAGCACCTTGTCCAGGTTTGGCGCACTTCGCAGGTACTGTTGGCGCAAATCCTGGGCATAGCCATACAGCGCCTTGTCGTTTTGCACGTCATGGCGGTCAGGGTAACGGCGCTGCAGGTATTCACCCAGGCGGTCGCTGTCGATCATCTGCCGCACCTGCTCCTGCAGGTGCGGGGGGTAGGCTTGCAAGTAACGTAGTACGGTCATGGCGCTGTATTCGGCGTAACGAATGCCGATTCTAGCCAATCACGGCCCTGGCCAGGAGAAAATTGCCGGGAAGCTGCTAGCGTCAGTCGCGGTCATCGGATAAGCCACCAGGAAACCCTGAACGTATTCGCAGCCATTGGCCTTGAGCCAGGCTGCCTGCGCCGGGGTCTCCACCCCCTCGGCGATCACCGTGATACGGTAATCGGCGCACAGGCCGATCACGCTGCGAACCAACGCAGCATCTACCGCCGAATCGGGCAGACGTGCCACCAGATGACGGTCGAGCTTGAGTGTGTCGATAGGCAGGTCGCGCAGCATGCGCAACGAACAGTCACCCGCACCGAAGTCATCCAGGGCCACCCTCACGCCCAGCTCACGCAAGCGGTGTATCTGTTTGACGGCCGCATCGATGTTATACATCAGCGACGTTTCCGCCACTTCCACCTCCAACTGCGTCGGGACAAGCTGGTAAAGCTGGATGACCCGTTGCAGTTCTTCGACCAGGCCAGGCATGACGAACTGCGCGCGGCTCAGGCTGATGCCGAGCACAAGGTCCGGCGGAAACCTGTCGTACCAGGCCTGCCGCTGGGCGGCCCCCTGGCGGTAGATCCAGCTGGCCAGGCGGTTGATCAGCCGCGCTTCTTCCAGCAACGGGATGAACAGCCCCGGCGGCACATCGCCAACGCTGGGGTGCTGCCAGCGCAGCAAGGCCTCGAAACCACGCAGGCGGCCATCGTGGAAGGCGACCTGTGGCTGGTACACCAAGGTAAAGTCCTGCTGCTCGATGGCCGTGCGCACGCTGTCCTCGAGCATCAATCGCGAGCGCGCCCGTCCGTTGAGTTCCTGATCGTAGAAGCGGTATTGCTGACGCCCCGCTTGCTTGGCGGCGTACATCGCAGCATCGGCCGAACGCAGCAGGCCTTCGACATTGGCGCCGCAGTCCGGGTAGGTGGCAATGCCGATGCTGACCCCAAGGCACACATCGAGCCCGTCTACCTCATGGCTGATGGAAACACGTTCGAGCAACCGCTCGGCAAAACGCCCGGCCTGCTCCGGGTAGGGCAAGCTGTCGAACAGTGCAGTGAACTCATCACCACCCATACGCGCCAGCAAGGCCTCACTGCCAAGGCAGTCCTTGAGCTGCTCGGCCACCCAGCGCAACACCCGGTCGCCCGCGTCGTGGCCGAGCGAGTCGTTGATGCGCTTGAAGCCATCCAGGTCCATGTACATCAGCGCCTGCGCCTTGTCCGAGCGCTCGTTGCGCAACAGTGCACCTTCAGCCGCCTGGTAGAAACCACGGCGGTTGAGCAGGCCGGTGAGCGGGTCAGTAATGGCCTGGTATTCCAGCTGTTGGTGCAAGTTACGCACTGCCGACATGTCCAGCACGGTCACCACCATGGCCTGTTGATCGGCCGGCAACGGCGCACAGGACAGCGCCACCGGCACAAGCTCACCGCCTTGGGTACGCAATTGGGCATCGTGTACGCGGTAGATCTGCCGCCCCTGGTAGGCCTTGTAGAAGTCCGACTCGCGCCACAGGCTGGTACTGGTCAGTTGCACAACGTCGAGCAATTGGGTGCCCTGCAGGTGTTGCACCGGTGCCGCCAGCAAACGGGAAATGGCCGGATTGGCAAAACTGATGATGCCTTGGGCATCAACCACCAGAATGCCTTCGGCGGCATTTTCCAGGATGGACGCATTGAAGGCCCTGGCCGTCTCCAGCTCGCGACTCAGCTGCTGCAGCATGCGCCGGTTGCGCTGCTGGTCGAGCAGCGCCTGGACCTTGGGCTTGAGGATTTGTGGGTCGAACGGTTTGAACATGTAGTCCACGGCGCCGCTGGCGTAGCCTTTGAGCACGGCCGCTTCGGACTGTTCGTTGGCGGTGAGGAAAATGATCGGGGTCAGTCGGGTACGCTGATTGCCGCGCATCAGCCGGGCGACTTCAAAGCCGTCCATTTCCGGCATCTGTACATCCATCAACACCAGGTCGACTTCGTATTCAAGCAACGCGCTCAAGGCTTCTATCCCAGAGCTTGCCGTCAATACTTGCCAATCCTGCCGGGCCAGCAAGGCCCGCATGCTGATGAGGTTCTCGGGGTAGTCGTCTACCACCAGAAGAACTGAGCTGCCATCCAGTGGCTGCTGCTGTTGAGGGTGAGCGCCATCCATGCTGCTTCTCTGTTATGTGACCGACTTCAAAATACTGTTGGATCCATTAGTACTCTAGACCTGAGGCTGCAACACGCAATGCAATCAGAACGCTATCAATGGTCAAACTGTACGGTAGCCGACTAACGGTCGGTCTGCCGGAATTATGTACAGGTTTCCATCGCCCATAAAAAAACCCGCATCGCTGCGGGTTTTTCAGGGTTACCTGTCGATCAGTTGACCTTGGCGGCCAGTTCACCTTTCAGGTAGCGCTGGTACATACCTTCCAGAGAGATCGGCTTGATCTTCGAGGCATTGCCCGCGGTGCCGAAGGCTTCGTAACGCGCGATGCACACGTCGCGCATGGCCTTGATGGTTTCACCGAAGAACTTGCGCGGGTCGAACTCGCTCGGGTTCTGCGCCATCAGGCGGCGCATGGCACCGGTAGAGGCCAGACGCAGGTCGGTATCGATGTTGACCTTGCGCACGCCGTGCTTGATGCCTTCAACGATTTCTTCGACCGGTACACCGTAGGTTTCTTTGATGTCGCCGCCGTACTGGTTGATGATCGCCAGCCACTCTTGCGGTACCGAGGACGAACCGTGCATCACCAGGTGGGTGTTGGGGATGCGCTTGTGGATTTCCTTGATGCGATCGATGGCCAGCACGTCACCGGTTGGTGGCTTGGTGAACTTGTAGGCACCGTGGCTGGTACCAATGGCGATCGCCAGGGCGTCGACCTGGGTCTTCTTGACGAAGTCGGCGGCTTCTTCCGGGTCGGTCAGCATCTGGCTGTGATCCAGCACGCCTTCGGCGCCGATCCCGTCTTCTTCACCGGCCATGCCGGTTTCCAGCGAACCCAGGCAGCCCAGCTCGCCTTCAACCGAAACGCCGCAGGCGTGAGCCATGGCAACGGTCTGCTGGGTAACGCGGACGTTGTACTCGTAGTCGGTCGGGGTCTTGCCGTCTTCACCCAGCGAGCCGTCCATCATGACCGAGCTGAAGCCCAGCTGGATCGAGCGCTGGCAGACGTCAGGGCTGGTACCGTGGTCCTGGTGCATGCACACCGGAATGTGCGGGAACTCTTCGATGGCAGCCAGGATCAGGTGGCGCAGGAAAGGCGCACCAGCGTATTTGCGGGCACCGGCCGAAGCCTGGACGATCACGGGGGAGTCGGTCTTGTCGGCCGCTTCCATGATGGCGCGCATCTGCTCGAGGTTGTTGACGTTGAAAGCTGGTACGCCGTAGCCGAACTCGGCGGCGTGGTCCAGCATCTGGCGCATGCTAATGAGTGCCATTGTGTATCTCTCTCCCGACAAGCGTCGTTTGTTTCGTGCAAGCCTGCCGCAGGGGCGGTTGCTGTTCAAGTAGTGTGGGCCACCCTCGCGGCCCGGCCAGTCACGGTGCCTTGCAGCCCCGCCCAATCAGATCGTTGGTTGCCACCCAGTACACCAGGCCTTCTTCGCCCTTGGTGTGGAAGGCCAGCATGCCATCGCTGTACAGCGCACCCGAGGCACCCGGTTCAGCCTTGAGCCGGTACACCTGGTCGCCGCCGCCAAGGCGCACGTCAACCTGGTCACGTTGCGCATCGGCGAAGCGCCAAAGCACCTCAGCCTGGGTGTCGCAGACCCAACGGGTCCAGTTGTCTGCCGGGGCCGGTTGCGCCGGCTGCAGCAGTGAGCATCCTGCCAGTGTCGCCAGGGCCGTCACGGCCAAAAGCGCTTTCATTCAGTTTCCTCGATTTGGG
>NZ_JBAMDI010000177.1:0-18422 GCF_036961695.1 Pseudomonas sp. CGJS7
GCTCGGCATCGGGCGCTGGCGGCTGATGGCAGAAGAAGTTCAGGTTCAGCGGGCGCCCTGGGCAGCCGGCGCGGAATGCAGCGATCTCGGCGCGCACTTGTTCGCCGCTGAGCATGGCGCAGGGCAGGGCGCCCAAGCCACCTGCCAGGCCCACGGCAATGGCCATGGCCGAGCCGGTCGCCCCCGCCATGGGTGCCTGCAGAATGGGCAGCTCGATGCCCAGCAGGTCGAGGATACGGCGGTCGGGCCAATGGCTCATGCGATTCTCCTTGCGTGGGGCGCGCGATGCGGCGGGGGCTTGCGGCGAGTCTTACAGGGCCTTGCTGACCTGGATGTCGCTGATTTTCTCGGCGTCTTCGCCGTGGATCTTGCGCAGGGCCTCGAGGGCTTGCTCTTGCGAGGCATCGGGCATCAGCGCGAAATCCCAGCGACGCTGGCCGTCGAGCTTGTATTTGATGACGTACTTGATGGTCTGGGTCATGGTGGCCTTATCTGAGTTTCGACGACGAGCGACGGATGATCTTGATCTTGTGGGTCAGCGTTGGCTTGCGGGTGACCGAGATCGGGCGAGTGGTGACGGTATCGATGGTGATGTTCCAGAAGCCGGTGCTGGGTACGGTGATCTTCGCCGGAAACTTCTCGAAATGGCCGCCGTGGTAGGTATGACGGCCGCCGTTCTTGAAGCTGCGGAAGTTGGCGTCGTTCATCAGGCGGATATTGCAGCGCTGGGAGCACTCGATGACGACAATATCGTCCTCGTTGAGGTGCTCGCGCTGGTGTACGAATTTCATGTGATGCTCCGCAAGGTTTGGATCTGCAAAAGCAAAAGATACCACGATGTGCCGTTACACTGCCGCGTTGATCGCCGGGTGTAGATAATTCTGCCAAAGCAGGGAGCAAAACCGCCTGGATGTGGTCGAAGCGAATTCTTGAAGGCAGAGGTGCAGCAAATGAAGTGGATGGTGGCGGCGTTGTCGGTGACGCTCGGTGGCTGCGTGAGCGTCGCGGAGCTGGAGCAATCGCGTGAAACGATGGATGTGATCTCTGGCAAGAGCCCACGCGCCTATGCCGACTGCGTAAAGGAGAAGCTTGCCGATACGCGTGACCCGCTGACCGAAGAGCAGCGTGGCGATGGCCTGCGGCTGATCGTACCGCAGAAAATCACCTCAGGTGCCGGCCCGGCGGCGTTGGTGGATATCGACAAGCGCGGCAGCGGCAGCAGCATCAAACTGCACGAGCGGCTGAATAACTTCCCGCTGCGCCTTGGCGATGTGCGCACTGCCGCAACGCAGTGCATCTCCGGAAGTTGATCTGAAGCAACGGGTCCTCCTTTCTCTGCTTATATGTTTTAAGCCTAAACATATAACAAAAGAAAAGGAGATTCGTGATGACACCGTTGAGACGCGTGATGATCGGCAGCTTGCTGATCCTGATCTGGCCCACGGCACATGCCGCTGAGGGTCAGAAGGTCTTCACCCAGGGTGGGGCCAACCCCGCCGCCATGGCCTGCCTGGGTTGCCATGGCCCGGACGGCAATGGCATTGCGGCTGCCGGCTTTCCACGTTTGGCTGGGCTACCGGCCGGTTATCTTGCCAAGCAGTTGCAGGACTGGCGCAACGGCAGCCGCAAGCAGCCAGTGATGGAACCTTTGGCCAAGGCCCTGAGCGACGACGAAATCAAGGCCGTCAGTACCTACCTGGCCAGCCTGCCGGCAGCGCCCGCTGGCGACCTGCACCGCCAGCAGATTGCCGATGACCCGACTACCCGCATGGCCCTGTACGGCGACTGGAGCCGGCAGATTCCAGGTTGTGTGCAATGCCACGGGCCGGGTGGCGGCGGGGTGGGCGAACACTTCCCGCCCTTGGCCGGCCAGCCCGCCAGTTACCTGGTGGCACAGCTCAATGCCTGGCGCGACGGCAGCCGCAGCAATGACCCCAACCAGCTGATGGTCGGCGTGGCCAAGGCCATGACCGATGAGGAGATCAAGGCCGTTGCCGAGTTCTTCGCCCGCCCCGCCAGCCAGGAGGTCACGCCATGAAAACCCTGATTCCCGCCTTGTTGCTGCTGGCCGTGGGCAGCGCCCAGGCCACGCCGATCGCCATGGAAGACCAGTCGCAGTTGAAGGTTCCCGGTGTGCAGGCAGCACCGCAGTTCGTGCCGCCTGCTGAGCGTGAGTTGCCCGATAATGCCTTTGGCAAAATGGTGCGTGAAGGCCACGCCTTGTTCGTCGACACCCGCCGACTGATGCCCGAGGCGGTGGGCAACGGCATGAACTGCAGTAACTGCCACCTCGATCAGGGGCGGTTGGCGCACTCGGCGCCGCTGTGGGGGGCCTACCCGATGTACCCGGCCTATCGTAAGAAGAATGACAAGGTCAACACCTTCGCCGAGCGTATCCAAGGGTGTTTTCAGTTCAGCATGAACGGCAAGCCGCCGGCCGCTGACAGCCCGCAGATGACGGCATTGGCGGTGTATTCATACTGGCTGTCGACCAAGGCGCCGACCGGTGTGGAGATTGCCGGACGTGGTTATCCGGAGGTGGCACAACCCAAGGGCGGTTATGACTTCAAGCGCGGCCAGCAGGTTTACCGTGAACAATGCGCGATTTGCCATGGCGATAACGGTGAAGGGCAAAAGGTCGCAGGCGAGTACGTAATGCCGCCGCTTTGGGGCAAGGACTCCTACAACTGGGGGGCCGGCATGCACCGCATCAATACCGCGGCGTCGTTCATCAAGTACAACATGCCGCTTGGCAAGCCGGGCAGCCTCAGCGATCAGCAGGCCTGGGATGTGGCGGCGTGGATCAACCGCCATGAGCGGCCACAGGACCCGCGGTTGGTAGAGGGATCCATCGAGAAGACGCGGGTGAAGTTTCATGCCAATGATGGGGTTAACCTGTATGGTCAGCAGGTTGATGGGGTGCTGATCGGACAAGGGACGGGTAGCTGAGGTAAGCCGGTGGCGGCCTCTTGGCGCGTGAGCCCGTCGGAGAGGCCGCCACCGGCACGCTGATTTCCCTGTCATCCAACGGTCATGTATGACAGCAATATTTACGATCCCCCGGAACTATCTACACTGGGATATCTCTATGATGGCAACGGTCGTTATCGGGGGCATTGTAAGGTGACTGCCGCCTGATTAGACTGCGCCGAATTCCACAGGCCTAGCCTTTTGTAAGGACGTATATGATCAAAAAATGCTTGTTCCCGGCAGCCGGCTACGGCACGCGCTTCTTGCCTGCTACCAAAGCCATGCCCAAGGAAATGCTGCCGGTGGTCAACAAGCCACTGATCCAGTATGGCGTTGAAGAAGCATTGGATGCGGGTCTGAACGAGATCTCCATCGTTACCGGGCGCGGCAAGCGCGCCCTGGAAGACCACTTCGACATCAGCTACGAGCTGGAAAACCAGATCAAGGGCACCGACAAGGAAAAATACCTGGTCGGTATTCGTCGTCTGCTCAACGAGTGCTCCTTCTCGTACACGCGCCAGACCGAAATGAAGGGCCTCGGCCACGCCATTCTCACTGGCCGCCCACTGATCGGCGACGAGCCGTTCGCGGTGGTGCTGGCGGACGACCTGTGCGTCAACCCGGAAGGTGACGGCGTACTGACTCAGATGGTCAAGCTGTACAAACAGTACCGCTGCTCGATCGTCGCCATCCAGGAAGTCGACCCGCAGGAAACCAACAAGTATGGTGTGATCGCCGGTGAGATGATCCGCGACGACATCTTCCGTGTGACCAATATGGTCGAAAAACCGGCCCCGGAAGACGCGCCTTCGAACCTGGCGATCATCGGCCGTTACATCCTGACCCCGGATATCTTCGACATCATCGCCAACACCAAGCCAGGCAAAGGCGGTGAAATCCAGATCACCGATGCCCTGCTGCAGCAGGCGAAGGATGGCTGCGTGATTGCCTATAAGTTCAAGGGCAAGCGTTTCGACTGCGGTGGCGCCGAAGGCTACATCGACGCGACCAACTTCTGCTTCGAGAACTACTACAAGACTGGCAAGGCTTACTGATAAGCCCTGCTGGCCTCAAAGCCATCCTTCGGGGTGGCTTTTTTGTTTGCGGCGGCCAACGGCGGTATGCTGGACGCCTGCCTGGGAGAGTGAATACATGGCCTTCGATTTTGATCTGTTTGTGATTGGCGCCGGGTCCGGTGGTGTGCGCGCAGCGCGTTTTGCTGCCGGTTTTGGCGCAAAAGTGGCAGTGGCTGAAAGCCGCTACCTGGGGGGGACCTGCGTCAACGTCGGTTGTGTGCCGAAAAAACTGCTGGTATACGGCGCGCACGTTGCCGATGAGCTGGAGCAAGCCGCGGGTTTCGGCTGGACGTTGGAAGAGGGGCATTTCGACTGGGGTACCCTGATTGCCAACAAGAATCGGGAAATCGAGCGCCTTAACGGCATCTACCGTAACCTGCTGGTCAACAGCGGGGTGACCCTGTTGCAGGGCCACGCGCGTCTGACGGGTGCCAACGAAGTGGAAGTGGACGGTCAGCGCTACACCGCCGAGCATATCCTCATCGCTACCGGTGGCTGGCCGCAGGTTCCGGACATTCCTGGCAAGGAACTGGCCATCACCTCCAACGAAGCCTTCTACCTCAAGGGCCTGCCGCGCCGCGTGCTGGTGGTGGGTGGGGGTTATATCGCCGTCGAATTCGCCGGCATCTTCCAGGGCCTGGGGGCCGACACCACACTGCTGTACCGTGGCGACCTGTTCCTGCGCGGCTTCGACGGCTCGGTGCGCACCCACCTGAAGGAAGAGCTGGAAAAACGCGGCCTCGACCTGCAGTTCAACGCCGACATCCAGCGCATCGACAAGCTTGAAGATGGTCGCCTGAAAGCCACGCTCAAGGACGGCCGCGAGCTGGTAGCCGACTGTGTGTTCTATGCCACCGGCCGGCGCCCGATGCTGGACAATCTGGGCCTGGAGAACACCGGCGTCGAGCTGGATGAGCGCGGTTACATCCGGGTCGATGAGCAGTACCAGACCACCGCGCCCTCGATTCTCGCCATTGGCGATGTGATCGGCCGTGTGCAGTTGACCCCAGTGGCCTTGGCTGAAGGCATGGCCGTGGCGCGGCGCCTGTTCAAACCCGAGCAGTACCGCCCGGTGGATTACCAGAACATCCCCACTGCGGTGTTCAGCCAGCCACCCATCGGTACCGTAGGCTTGACCGAAGAGCAGGCGCTGCAGGCCGGGCACAAGGTGCAGGTATTCGAAAGCCGCTTCCGGGCCATGAAGCTGACCCTGACCGACATTCAGGAAAAGACCCTGATGAAGTTGGTGGTCGATGCCGAGACCGACAAGGTGCTGGGCTGCCACATGGTCGGGCCTGACGCTGGCGAAATCATTCAGGGCCTGGGCATTGCGCTTAAAGCCGGTGCCACCAAGCAGCAGTTCGACGAAACCATCGGCGTGCACCCGACGGCGGCTGAAGAGTTCGTGACCATGCGCACCGTCACCCGCTGATGACGCGGAGCCTGCTGTACAGCCTGTAGACGCAGCCTTGCGCTGCTACGAGGTCCTTGCTGACACCGGAATGTTTCTGTCATTCGGGCCTCGTTGCAGCACAAGGCTGCTTCAGGGGGGGGCAAGGCCGGGTCAATACACCCACACCTCGACCCGCCGGTTGCGCAGCCGGCCTTGCTCCAGTTCATTCCCGGCCACTGGCAGTTCATCGCCCATCCCGGTCACCTGCAGCACCTCCACGCCACCGCGCGCCAGTTCGCGGCGCACCGCTTGCGCACGTAGGCGGGAGAGCAGGGCTGCGCGCCCAGGGGTTTCCTTGGGGTCGCCGAACCCCACCAGCACTGCCTTGCCCTGCAGCTTCCCGGCCTGGCGCAGGTACTCTGTCACCCGCTGTACGTCGCGCAGGGCCTTGTTATCCAGGCTGGCGCTTCCTTCCTGAAAGCGGAAGTTCACACTCAGCCGCTGCGCCTGCCGGGCTAGGGTACGATAGGGCGGTGGCATGTCGCTTTGGGGGGCGACAGACAGGGCCTTGATCTGCTGCGAAACGAAACCCTGCTGGGCGATGATCGCCTGGCCGGCCGGGCTCTGGGCAAAATCGACCAGGGCCTTGGCCTGGGGCTTGGGGTTGGCCGGCAGGTAAAAGTACAGGCGCCGTGAAAGTGGGTAGTCCTCGCTGGCCACCCGTGCGCGCTCCGGCAGCAGGGCCGGCGCGTCGCCTTCGGCCACCGCCAGCACCTTGGCCCCGTGTACGGCGGCCAGGCTGCTGAAACCGATGGCCTGGCGGTCGGTACCCACGCGTGCCGCCAATTCGTCACTGGACTCGAAACGCCTGGCCTTGGCCGAAAGCTCGCCATGCTGAGGTTCCAGCACCAGCGCCTTGAAGGTCTCGAAAGTGCCGGAACGGTCGTCACGGGCATACAGATGAATGGCCCCGCCAGGTATGCCCAGTTGTTCCCAGCGCTGGATCTGCCCAGAGAAAATGTGCGCCAGTTGCCGGATGTTCAGTTGGGGTATTGGGTTGTCGGGGTGGACGATGACCGCGACGCCGTCGAGGCCGATCACTTGTTCGGCGCCGGCTGCGCGAAGGTCGCCCAGCGCCTGCAACTGGCGCACTTCACTGTCGTTGATCGGCCGCGAGGCGGCGGCCAGGTCCGCGTCGCCACGGCCCAGCGCGACAAAGCCGGTGCTCGAGCCGTGGGCTGCAATGTCGATGCGCAAGGGCTGGCCGTGCCCGTCGCGGGCGGTGATCACCCATTCGTTGGCCACCTTGCCCGGCTGTTGTTCGATGGCGTTGGCCTGCTGTGCGCGCAATTGCCCCTGTACCAGCGCCGGCAGCAAGGCCGCGCCGATGGTGTTGGAGCCTTGCACGCGCAGGTGCAGGGGCTCAGCCAGGGTCGCGAGTGGTAGCAGGGTGAGCAGCAAGACAAGCAGGCGGAGCATGCCGGGTGACCTGTGGCATAGAGTTGGCCGGCAGATTACGACAGTGGCGTGATGATAATGTGACGGGGCGTACGCCTCCAATAGTGCAGCGCCTGCCAGATCGTGTGCCGCGCGGGCGGTGCTCGATCTGGCAGGCGCTGCAACGCACAAGAGCGTTAATGCGCCCCGGCCGACTTGCTCAGGTCGCTCTCGGCCCATTCGGTATAAATGCAAGCGTCTGCCACTGCCCAACGCACCTTCACGCTGTCGCCCGGCTGCATCGGCATGCCCGCCGCCGACAGTGCCTTCACGGTCAGCTCGGTACCCCCTGCAGTCACCACATGGCAGGTCTGACTTTCACCCAGGAACAGCACTTCGCCAACCTTGGCAGTGACCTCGTTCCAACCCGCCGGCAGCGGTTCACGCATGGCCTGTTCGGCGCTCAGGGCCACGGCCTTTTCCGGGCGCACCATGATCAGTGCATCCTGCGAGGCGGCCAGCCCCGGGGTCAAGCGAATGGCCACTGGCTGGCCCTCGAAGCTGCCCGCGCCGTTGCTGCTGGCCTTGATCCGCAGGAAGTTGGAGTTGCCCAGGAACGATGCGACAAAGGCATTCGGTGGGTTCTGGTACAGGTCGTAACCGGTGCCCAGGCCGACGATCTTGCCGTGGCTGAAAATGGCGATGCGCTGGGACAGGCGCATGGCTTCTTCCTGGTCGTGGGTGACGTAGACGATGGTGATGCCCAGGCGGCGGTGCAACTGGCGCAGTTCGTCCTGCAGGTCTTCACGCAGCTTCTTGTCCAGCGCGCCGAGCGGCTCGTCCATCAGCAGGATGCGCGGCTCGTACACCAGCGCCCGGGCGATCGCCACGCGCTGCTGCTGGCCGCCCGACATTTGCGAGGGTTTGCGGTGCGCGAACTGTTCCAGTTGCACCAGCTTGAGCATGGCGTCGACGCGCTTGGCGGTTTCGGCAGCGCCGAGTTTGCGAATGGCCAGTGGGAAGGCGATGTTGTCACGCACATTCAGGTGCGGGAACAGCGAATACCGCTGGAACACCATGCCAATGTCACGCTTGTGCGGCGGCACGTTGACCAGCGACTGGCCGTCGACCAGGATCTCGCCGCTGCTCGGTGTTTCGAAGCCGGCCAGCATCGACAGGGTGGTGGACTTGCCCGAGCCGCTGGAACCGAGGAAGGTCAGGAACTCGCCGTCCTGGATCTCCAGGTCGAGGTTGTCCACGGCGGTGAAGTCGCCGTAGTGCTTGTTCAGGCCGCGCAGGCTGACCAGGGTTTTGCCGTGCGCGTTGTCTTTGATCACTGCACTCATTGTTGTTTTCTCCGCGCTCAGGCGTTTTCGGTGCGCCGGCGCAAGGCGGCGGCAATGAACATGACCAGCAACGACAGGCCGATCAGCAAGGTCGAAGCCACGGCGATGACCGGGCTCAGGTCCTGGCGCAAGGTGGTCCACATCTTCACTGGCAGGGTCTGCAGGTCGGGGCTGGCCATCATCACGCTCAGCACCACTTCATCCCAGGACACCAGGAAAGCGAACAGGCCACCGGCGATCATGCCGGGGCGGATGGCCGGGAACGTGACCTTGAAAATCGCCTGCAGGCGCGAGGCACCGCAGATCACCGCGGCATCTTCGATCGACTGGTCGAACAGTTTCAGCGAGTTGATGATCGAGATGATGGTGAACGGCAGGGCGACTATCACGTGGCTGACCACGAAGGCGAACAGCGTGCCGGTGTAACCTAGCTTGAGGAACAGTGCGTATACCGCCACGGCAATGATCACCAGCGGCACGATCATCGGCATGGTAAACAGCCCGTACAGCAGCTCGCGGCCCGGGAAGCGGCCACGCACCAGGGCGAATGCGCTGGGCAGGCCCAGCAGCACAGCGGCGATGGTGGTCAGCACGGCCACCTTCAGGCTGGCCAGTGCGGCGTCCATCCACTCCGGGTTGGAGAAGAACTGGCCGTACCACTTGAAGGTCCAGCCCGGTGGCGGGAACACCAGCCACTGTGACGAGCCGAATGACAGCAACACGATGAACACCACCGGCAGCAGCAGGAAGGCCGCGATGACCCCGGTGGTCAGGTACAGGCCCGTGCGCAGCGGGCGGCCCATGGCATTGGGAGACAGGAGCATGGCGGTTTACCTCGCGTTGCCAACCGGGGATTCCGGCTGCAGCTTCAGGTACAGGTAGAAGAGCACCAGGGTGATCGCCACCAGCAGTGCGGCAGCGGCGCTGGCCAGGCCCCAGTTGAGGAACGACTGCACCTGCTGGATGATGAATTCAGGCAGCATCATGTTCTGCGCGCCCCCCAGCAGCGCCGGGGTGACGTAGTAACCGAGCGACATCACGAACACCATCAGCGCCCCGGAGAACAGCCCCGAGCGGCACAGCGGCAGGAACACCTTCCAGAAGTTGGTCCACGGGCTGGCGCCACAGATCGAACCTGCCTGCAGCACCATCGGGTCGATGGCGTGCATGGTCGCCTGCAGTGGCAGCACGATGAACGGGATCATGATGTAGCTCATGCCGATTACCACGCCGGTGAGGTTGTGCACCATTTCCAGCGGGGCATCGATGATGCCCATGGCCATCAACGCCTTATTGATCACGCCCGAGCTCTGCAGCAGCACCAGCCACGAGTAGGTGCGCGCCAGCAGGCTGGTCCACATCGACAGCAGCACGATGTTCAACAGCCAACGGCCCCAGCCCTTGGGCACCAGGGTGATCGCCCAGGCCAGCGGGAAGCCCAGCAGCACGCTGATCAGGGTCACCACGCCGGCCACGGAAAAGGTGTTGAACAGCACACGTGCGTAGGCCGAGTTGGCAAACAGCTGCTCGTAGTTACCCAGCCCAGGGGTGGGTTCCAGCACCCCGCGCAGCAGCAGGCCGACCAGCGGGGCGAAGAAGAACACGCCAAGGAACAGCAAGGCGGGTAGCAGGTTGCGGCTGCCTTTCCAGCGCTGGCTCAGGCTTGCGCGGCGCGGGGTGGTGCCCGGGGCGCCGGCACCCGTGGGGGTACCTTGCGCATTGTGCAGGGCGTTGATGGCGACTTTCATTTGACCAACCACTCATTCCAGCGGGCCGCGATGGCTTGACCGTTCTTGGCCCAGTAGGCGAAGTCGAGGGTGACCTGGTCCTGGGCGTAGGCAGTTGGCAGGTTTGGCGCGAGGTCTTTGTCCAGTTTGGCCACGCTGTCGACGTTGACCGGCGCGTAGGCGGTCTTGTTGGCGAATTCGGCCTGGCCCTCGGCGCTGCTGGCGTTGGCCAGGAATTTCATGGCCGCTTCCTTGTTCTTGGCGCCTTTGGGGATGACCAGGAAGTCGGCCATGACCAGGTTCTGCTTCCAGCTCACGCCCACCGGTGCACCGTCTTGCTGCAGGGCGTAGACACGGCCATTCCAGAACTGGCCGAGCGAGGCTTCACCCGAGGCCAGCAACTGCTGCGACTGGGCGCCACCGCCCCACCAGACGATGTCTTGCTTGATGGTGTCGAGCTTCTTGAAGGCGCGGTCCAGGTCCAGCGGGTACAGCTTGTCGGGGGCTACGCCGTCGGCCAGCAGGGCCAGTTCCAGCACGCCGGGGCTGGGCCATTTGTACAGGGCTCGCTTGCCGGGGTAGGCCTTGGTGTCGAACAGCGCGGTCCAGTCCACCGGCTTGTTGGCCCCGAGCTTGCCTTCGTTGTAGCCGAGCACGAAGGAGAAGAAGAATGAACCGACGCCATGGTCGGAGACGAAGCGTGGGTCGATCTTGTCGCGCTTGATCTGGTTGAAGTCGAGGGGTTCGAGCAGGCCTTCGCTGGCGGCACGCAGGGCAAAGTCGGCTTCGACGTCGACCACGTCCCACTGCACGTTACCGCTCTCGACCATGGCCTTGAGCTTGCCGTAGTCGGTGGGACCGTCCTGCACAACCTTGATGTTCGTGGCTTTGGTGAACGGTACTGCCCACGCTTCTTTCTGGGCGTCCTGGGTCGTACCGCCCCAGCTGACGAAGTTGAGGCTGTCGGCGGCCTGGGCGGCCTGACATGCCAGGGTCAGCAGGCTGGCAGACAGCACTGCGGTTACACGTTTGCTTAACAGCATGGTTACGCCCTCGTTGCTTTTGTTATTCGAGGCGGGGCTTTTGGTGCGCCCGCCAACAGTGTTCGGGGAGCAGCTAAAACAAAGTGTTCTGGTGGCCGTTTTTAATTGTAGGTGCCGGCCTGTAGACTCAAGGTCTACGGGATATCATATTATGGTATTCCAAGATTTTGGCAAGAGGTATGGGGCGACCGGCCATCACTCCGCCCTGTCAAAAGCACCAAGGGCCCTGTAGGAGCGGGTGAACCCGCTCCTACAGAGCCTCGATAAATCAGTTGCTGATGTTGCTTTTAGCTTGCAATCCCGGGTTCGAAGGGGATGCTCTGCACCACCTCCAGCTCATAGCCCGCCAGCCCCGCGTATTTCAGCGGTGGCCCCAGGTGACGCAGCTTGCCCACGCCAAGGTCCTGGAGGATCTGCGCCCCGGTGCCCACTTCGGAATACACCTTGGACTGGCCACGTTGATAGGGCCGCACAGGGTGGGTCAGTTGTGGCACGCGCTCAAGCAGGGCCTGGGAGGATTCGTGGTTGGCCAGGATCACCACCACGCCAGTACCTTCATCGGCCACCTTCTGCAGCGCCGCCCACAGCGTCCAGTTGGCGGGGCCGGCGTATTCGGCACCTACGAGGTCGCGCAGCGGGTCGATCACATGCACCCGCACCAGGGTCGGCTGTTCGCGGCGAATGTCGCCCATGACCATGGCCATGTGCACACCACCTTCGATGCGGTCTTCATAGGTGACCAGGCGGAAGGTGCCATGCACCGTCGGCAGCTCGCGCTCGCCGATGCGCTTGATGGTCTGCTCGGTGCTCAGGCGGTAGTGGATCAGGTCGGCGATGGTGCCAATCTTGATGCCATGCCGGGCGGCAAACACTTCCAGGTCGGGGCGTCGAGCCATGGTGCCGTCGTCGTTCAGCACTTCAACGATGACCGAGGCCGGGCTGAAGCCGGCCAGGCGTGCCAGGTCGCAGCCTGCTTCGGTGTGGCCGGCACGGGTCAGCACGCCGCCTTCGCGGGCGCGCAGGGGGAAGATGTGGCCAGGTTGCACCAGGTCTTCGGGGCGGGCGTTGGGGGCCATGGCCGCTGCCACGGTGCGTGCCCGGTCAGCGGCAGAAATGCCGGTGGTGACCCCGGTGGCTGCCTCGATCGACACGGTGAACGCGGTGCTGAACACGCTACCGTTGGCCGGAACCATCTGCTCCAGGCCCAGGCGCTGGCAGTGATCGTCGGTCAAGGTCAGGCAGATCAGCCCGCGCGCCTCGCGAGCCATGAAGTTGATGGCCTGGGCGTCGCAGCGCTCGGCGGCGATCAGCAGATCGCCTTCGTTTTCCCGGTCCTCGTCATCCACCAGCAGGACCATCTTGCCTTGCCGGTAGTCCTCGAGAAGTTCCTCGATGGTGTTGAAAGCCATGGTGCACGCTCACTGTGGTGGGGTGAATTTTATGGTATACCATCATACACAAATATCCCCATAACAGGAGAGCTGCACATGAAGGCCTACTGGATAGCCCATGTGGACGTGACCGACCCCGAGCAATACCAGCAGTACACCCAGCGCGCCCCGGCAGCCTTCAAGGCATTCGGCGGTCGCTTCCTGGCCCGTGGCGGGCGTAGCGAGGCGATGGAAGGAAGGGCTACGCCTCAGCGTAGTGTGGTGATCGAGTTCGATTCGTACGCGCAGGCCGTCGCCTGTTACCGCTCCGCGCTGTACCAAGAGGCATGCAGCCATCGCCAAGGGGTGGCGAAGGCTGAGGTGATCATTGTGGAAGGGTTTGAGCCCTGAGCTGGATTTGCCGGCCCTTTCGCGGGTAAACCCGCTCCTACACAGGCCACCACAGAATTTGACGGTTGTGGTGCCTGTGTAGGAGCGGGTTTACCCGCGAAAGGGCCGGACCTGCCGCACCGCTGGCAGATTCATTGAAGCCTGCGGGCCGTTTCCGCAAATAGAAGCAAAAGACCCGCCCAGGCGGGTCTTTTGCTCATCGCCTCACTGCAGATGCACTTTAAGTTCGTTGCCCGCCTGCCGCAGCGCCGCCTTTACTGCCGGCACTTGGCTCAACGGGTTGAGCAGCCCATAGTCATGAATCATTCCGTTGTAGCGCACCGAGGTTACTGTCACGCCCGCCGCATTCAACTTGCGGGCATACGCCTCACCTTCATCCCGAAGCACATCGAACTCAGCCGTTTGCACCAGGGCCGGTGGCAAGCCCTTCAGCTGTTCGGTGGACGCCCGCAGCGGCGAGGCGTAGATCTGCGCCCGCGCCTTTGCATCAACGGTGTAGTTGTTCCAGAACCACTTCATCATCCCGGTGGTCAGGAAGTGTCCTTCGGCAAACTGCTTGTACGACGCTGTCTCGAAGCTGGCATCGGTCACCGGCCACAGCAGCAGCTGGAAGCGCAGGGCAGGGGTGCCGGCCTCTTTGGCCTTGAGTGCAACCACCGCCGCCATGTTGCCGCCAACGCTGTTGCCGGCTACAGCCAGGCGCTTGCCATCCACGCCGATCTCCTTGCCATGCTCGGCCACCCAGCGAGTCGCGGCGTAGGCCTGGTTGATCGCCGTCGGGTAGTGCGCTTCCGGTGAGGGGGTGTAGTCCACATAGACCGCCACCGCACCCGAGCCGACTACCAGGTCGCGGATCAGTCGCTGGTGGGTCGGGAAGTCGCCCAGCACCCAACCGCCGCCGTGGAAGAACATGAACACCGGCAGATCACCTTTGACATTAGTCGGGCGCACCACTTGCAGCTTGATCGATTGGCCATTGGCCTGAATCGTGCGTTCCTTCACCTCGACCCCCGAGAGGTCGACCTTCACCGAAGCCTGGGCGCCGGTCAGTACCGCGCGGGCGTCGTTTGGTGTGAGCTGTTCCAGCGGCTTGCCACCCCCTTTCTCCAGGGCTTCGAGGAAGGCCTGGGTGTGTTGTTCGACACCAGGGCTGCCTGCGGCGAAGGCACTGGAAACAGACAGGGCCAAGAGGGAGGTGGTGAGGGCTTTGTGGACAATGTTCATGAGCGAATCCTTTTCTGTGCAAGTGTTGGTAGTGGGCGTCTTGCCTGGCCTTTGGGGCCATCGCTGCGACTTGTGCGTAGATTAGGCAGATGCACTTGTGGGAAAAAGCCGCTATAAAGTGTTTGACTGTCAGCTAGAGCGAGACAATGAACCCTTACGAAGACATGCGGATCTTTGCCCAGGTGATGGAGGCCGGTAGTTTCACCGCTGCCGCCGACCGTCTGGGCATGTCCAAGCAATCGGTCAGTCGGCGCCTGATGCAGCTTGAGGAGCGCCTGGGCGTGCGCCTGCTCAACCGCTCCACCCGGCGCCTCGACGCCACGCCACTGGGGCAGCACTACTACCAGTCGGCCCTGCGCCTGTTGGGTGAAGTGCAGCAGGTCGAACACGACATCAGCGGCCAGGCCCAGGTCTTGCGCGGCACCTTGCGCCTGAGCGCGCCGCTGTCGTTTGCCATGGCGCACCTGGGCTGCCTGCTGACCGAGTTTCTGCAGCTGCACCCCCAGGTTGATGTGGAGGTAGACCTGAGCGACCGCGCTGTGGACCTGATTGGTGAAGGCTATGACCTGGCGCTGCGGATTGGTGCACTGGAGGACTCCAGCCTGATCGCCCGGCGTATCGCCAGTGTCGAGCGGGTCTACTGTGCGAGCCCGGCGTATTTGCAAGCACGGGGAGTGCCGGGAAAACCGGATGAGCTCGCCGCGCATGATTGCCTGCCTTATGGGCATTCGCGGCAGGTGCAGTGGCAATTTCACAAAGGTGGCAAAACCCAGGCAATTCAGGTGACCGGACGCATGCGGGCGAACAATGGCGAGTTGCTGCGGGGGGCTGCGATTGCCGGGATGGGGGTCACTTATCTGCCGACCTTTATCGTTGGGCAGGCGTTGGCGGAGGGGCAACTGGTGACGGTTCTGGATGAGTGGCGCCCGCCCGCGCTGCAGCTGTCGGCGGTGTATCCGCAGCACCGGCAGGTCGCGCGGCCGGTGCAGGGTTTTGTCAGCTTCCTGCGCGCGCGGCTGGCGCAGCTCTGACCGTCGGTACAGGCTATGCTTGCCCTATGAGTACACCCGTTCCTTTACGCCAACCTTGCCCCCCTGGCGCCTGCGTCTGCGGCCGCGAGCAACTGGCCGACCATCCGCAGGCCGCCCAGCGCATCCTCTTGCTGACCCGGCAGGAAGAAAAACGCCTGCTCGAACGCCTGGAAAACCTGAAGGACCTGGAAGACCTTCAACGTCTGCAGCAGCGCCTGTACGAAAACCTCGGCATCCGCGTGCACATCGCCCCCGGTTACAACGAGGTACGGACCATGCGCGGCATCGTCATCGAACTGGACGATCAGCCCGGGCTGTGCCGCAAGACCCGGCAGTCTATCCCGGCGGCGATCCGGCGCGGGCTGGAGCGTAATCCGCAGGTTGCGTTCCGGTTGCTCGATACGCACGACCTGTTGCGTGATACCTGAGGGTTAATACCGGCATCGGCCGTGGCCACATGGGGCGCGTCAATTCCGTTAATTTTTACAGCGCTTGCTACGTCTACTTGAAAGCCACCCTGCGCCAGGCGCGCAGCGGCATCATCATTTAAGGAGACAGGCAATGACTTCCGTTTTCGACCGCGACGATATCCAGTTCCAGGTAGTGGTCAACCACGAAGAGCAATACTCGATCTGGCCCGACTACAAAGCCATCCCCAATGGCTGGCGTGCCGTGGGCAAAAGCGGCCTGAAGAAGGAATGCCTGGCCTACATCGATGAAGTCTGGACCGACATGCGCCCGCTGAGCCTGCGCCAGAAAATGGCCGAAGCTGCCGCCCAGTGACCGTGCTGAACCTGCTGTGCCTGCCGTACTCCGGGGCCAGCGCCATGGTCTACAGCCGCTGGCGGCGCAAGCTGCCGGCATGGTTGCAGGTGCGCCCGGTAGAGTTGCCTGGGCGGGGCGCGCGCATGGCCGAGTCGCTGCACACCGACATGCAAGTGCTGGCTCGGCAACTGGCCAGCGAGCAGCGACTGGCGGCAAGCGCTCCTTATGCGCTGCTCGGCCACAGCCTGGGTGCACTGCTGGCCTTCGAGCTGGCCCATGAGCTGCAGGCATTGGGCTGCCCGGCGCCGCTGGCCTTGTTCGCCTGCGGCACCGCGGCACCTACCCGGCGTGAGGACTACGACGGCAACAACTGGCGCGAGCCCAAGAGCGACGCCGAGCTGATCAGCGAGTTGCGCGCGCTACAAGGCACGCCTGAGGAAGTGCTGGCCAACGCTGAGCTGATGAGCCTGACCCTTCCGACCTTGCGCGCGGATTTTCTGTTGTGCGGCACTTACACATACCGGCAGCGGCCGGCGTTGCAGTGCCCACTGCATGTGCTGGGTGGCGTGGATGACCGGGCCAGCGATGAGCAACTGCAGGCATGGCGCTGTGAAACTCACGGCGCGTTCTCGCTGCAGATGTTCCCGGGTGGCCATTTCTTCATCCATGAGCAGGAAGACCGTGTGCTCGCTGCGCTGACCGCGTCGCTGCAGCCGCTTCGGCTGTCTGCCTGATTGACGACACCGCTTGCCTGGGGGAGGCTAGGGTTTTCCCAGGCAAGAGGCAGACAATGCTGATCGATCCACTCAAGGCCACGCTACTGGTCGTCGACATCCAGGAAAAGCTGATCGGTGCCATGAGCGACCCCGAAGGCACTCGGGCACGGGCCCGTTGGTTGCTGGCGGCGACTGCCGAGCTGGCGCTGCCGACGGTAATTTCCGAGCAGTACCCCAAAGGCCTGGGTCATACCCTGGCCGAACTGCTGGCCGCAGCGCCGGCAGCCGAAGTGGTGGAAAAAAGTCACTTTTCCTGCGTGGCTGCCGAGTGCCTGCCAGCCAGTTTGATGGCGCGTGAGCAAGTGATCGTCTGCGGCATGGAAACCCATGTTTGCGTGCTGCAGACCGTGCTCGGCCTGTTGGCGCTGGGCAAGCAAGTGTTCGTGGTCGAGGATGCCTGCGACAGCCGCAGCCCGGCCAGCAAGGCCGCAGGCCTGGCGCGCATGCGTGCCGCCGGCGCGCAGTTGGTGACCCGCGAGATGGTGTTGTTCGAGTTGATGGGCAGTGCCGGGCACCCGCAGTTCCGCCACATCAGCAAAACCTATCTGGTCGGTGAACAGCCCTGAACGGCCGGTTACTGGCCATTTCGGTGATGGCCCTGGTGCTGTTGCAAGGCTGTGCCGGGCGCCGCGAAGAAGCGCCCGAAGCGGACCCGGCGAAAGTCCGTGCGCAGCTGTTGCGGCTGTTACCCGCCCAGGTCAAGGACCGCGAGGGTTGGGCCAAGGATATCCAGGCAGCCTTCGAAGCCCAGCGCATAGCGCCCAGTAAAAGCAACCTGTGCGCAGTGCTGGCGGTGACCGAACAGGAGTCGACCTTCACTGCGGACCCACAGGTGCCCAACCTTGGGCGCATCGCCCGCCAGGAGATCGACCGCCGCGCTGCGCGCCTGCATATTCCCAAACTGCTGGTCGACGGTGCGCTGAAGACGCCGTCGGGCAACGGCAAGAGCTACGAGCAGCGGTTGCAGACGGTGCGCAGCGAAAAGCAGTTGAGTGAACTGTACGACGAAGTCGTTGCACGCCTGCCGCTGGGCAAGACCTTGCTGGACGGGCTGAATCCGGTGCACACCGGCGGGCCGATGCAGGTCAGCATCGACTTCGCCGAAAAGCATGCAAGGGATTACCCCTACAGCCATGAAGGCACAATTCGCCAGGAAGTGTTCAGCCGGCGCGGCGGCATGTACTTCGGTATTGCCCACCTGTTGGGCTACCCGGCCAACTACGAGCGCCAGCTTTACCGTTTCGCCGATTTCAACGCGGGCTGGTACGCCAGCCGCAATGCGGCATTCCAGGCGGCATTGAGCAAGGTCACGGGGGTGAAGTTGGCACTGGACGGCGACCTGGTGGCGCCGGGGGCGATCATGCCGGGGACCACCGAACTGGCCGCGCGCAAGCTGGGGGTGAAGCTGGGGCTGCGTAACCCGCAGATCCGAAGCCAGCTGGAGGAGGCCGGCAGCCTGGCGTTCGAGGACAGCAAGCTGTACAGCGGGGTGTTTGCCCTGGCAGATGCCAAAGCCGGCAAACCGGTGCCCCGCGCAGTGCTACCGGGCATCGAGCTGAAGAGCCCGAAGATTACCCGCAAGCTGACCACGGCCTGGTTTGCCGGGCGGGTGGATGAGCGTTATCAGCGGTGCATGAAGCGTTAGCCCGGCAGCAAGCGTTGAACGGGTTTACCCGCGAATACGGTGGTGGCGGCAACGGTGATCGGCGGGTGGAAATTCGCCAGCAGGTCCGGCCCTTTCGCGGGTGAACCCGCTCCTACGAGCCCCTGATGCGTGTGTAGGAGCAGGTTTACCCGCGAATATGGTGGCGGCGGCAACGGTGAACGGCGGGTGGAAATTCGCCAGCAGGTCC